>JBASTI010000069.1:0-21544 GCA_049274815.1 Candidatus Spechtbacterales bacterium
CTCTGGTATACTAAGGAAAGGACAATAATTAACTAAAGTAATCGAATACACATATGGCAAAAAGAAGCACGGGGCTAGGCAAACATATAAAATTACGTTCTTCCCACAAAACAAAAAACGATTGGAGATAAAGAGGATTATGCTGGAAGCACGGAGAGGTAAAGGGCGCGAATAAAACCTAACTAAACACGGAGCCACGTTTTCTATTCAATAGCTTTGCATCACTTCGAGTGGTGTTTTCATCTGAAGGCCCATATGCGGCCTCTCAGTGTTGTAGTACCGGAGATACTCCGGTATTTCTTTTTGCCACGATTTTAGGTTCCTCGATATCCGATTCAAACACTCATCTTGTATCGTCCGGTTGAACCGTTCCAGATGCGCATTGTCATTAGGACGACGAACTCGGGAATGCCGATGCACAATTCCGGATACACCAACCATGGTAGTGAACCATTTAGAGAATTCTGGCCCGTGATCTGACTGCAGGGTCGTAACGGGAAACGGAAGTGAAGCTGTTCGGACAAACCGCAAACTCCGGTGGGTACTAATTCGCTCACTCGGGAGCGCGTGTGCAAACCGAGAACACACGTCCAGCATGGTATATACATACAATCGGTCTTCATGAGGTCCGTCATGAATGGTATCAATTTCTACTAAAATACCAGGTTTTTCAGCCGAGGGCCGTGGTGGATACTGATGCCATTTCTTCCATTTGGAGTATCGACTGCAGTTGAATCTCCTGAGCACTCGCTTCACCGAACTCAAACTCACCGATACATCTTTTTTCAAAAGACGATAGTGTAGAATCTCAGCACATTCGTTGCGCTCGCTACGAAGTGCGAGAATTCGGGAGACAACTTCTTGGGGGAGTTCTCGTGGATGGTGCCGAGGTCGTGAGGACCCTGTGGGGATTACGAGCTGATTCGAGTTTCGCGCTTTCTCGACCCAACGCACAATGGAACTCTGATTGTATCCGGTGTAGCGTGCGACTTCTCTCGTACTCCAGCCCTTGCTGATCACGAACTGCGCCGCCTTCATACGAAGACGCGGAATATATTGATTGGTTGTGTATGGCATACCCATAGTGTACTGCCTTGGGTGATGCAAAGCTATTGAACCATTACGAGCCATTGACATATATAGAGAATGATACTATGCTATGCGCAGTATCCTAAATTCTGTTCTTTGTCAAATCGTGGAGGTAAGTAATGTGAGCATGCGCGCTATCCCGTCAGTTTGGCGGGACAATGTTGAAATCCGGGTCTTTCATAGCTAAATAATTCGTGGAGGTGTTTTAGTGGAAGCACATTTGCTGATTATTGACCCTCAATACGATTTTATGGACAACCCCGATTCGTCTTTGCCGGTTACGGGGGCCAATAACGATATGAGACGCTTGGCAAAGATGGTTGCTCGGGTTGGTCCTCGGCTTGCGGATATTCACGTAACCCTTGATTCACATCAGGTAATCCATGTGGCGCATCGCGGCATGTGGCGCGATAGGGATGGTAACATGCCAACGCCCTTCACGATCATTACGCCCGATGATATAGCAGCCGGCATTTGGCGCCCGCGGAATGAGCTTCTAAAACCTCCTGAACTGGAAGGAAGGACGCTGGGGGAATTCATGCTTTGGTATGCTAAAGAACTGGCGAGGGGCGGACGGTACCCCCTGATGATCTGGCCGGAGCATTGTATCATCGGTACGCCGGGGTATGACGTACAGCACGATCTCGTGACGGTGCTTAACGAATGGGCGCGCCGCGAGTTTGCAAACGTTGACTATATGGCTAAAGGCACTACTACCTTTGTAGAGCACTTCGGTGCTTTCATGGCCGAAGTGCCATTGCCAACCGTGCCAAGTACCGGCCTTAACGCGGCGGCCTTGGGCATACTTGCCTCCGCAGATATTATCGGGGTGGGTGGCGAGGCGCTTTCGCACTGCGTCATGTCTACGGTCGACCAGATCGCTGGCAACATAGGCGACGAGCATATCGCGAAGTTCCACATTCTTATAGATGCTTCGAGCCCAGTGCCACAACCTCCGGGTGGACCAAACTTCGCGCAAATCGCGGATGAATGGCTCCACAGGATGGAAAAACTCGGAATGACCCTAACAACCACCGAAAAGTTCTTAGCTTAAAGCCGCAAGGAGGAGAGAGAAATGTCTAGGATTGGTAGTGCTGGCGATGCTGAAGTTTATCAAATTATAGGAAGTAACTTCACCTTTCAGGGTGCACGGCTCGCCCATCTAGGCGCAACGGAATATACCCTGGTTACTATTGCAGTGGACGTGACCGGTTCCACAGAACCCTTTGCCCAAAAATTGCGAGAAATGTTAGTTGCGGCGATTAATTCGTGCAAGAAGTCGCCTAGAAGCGATAACCTGCTAGCACGAGTTATCACGTTCTCAACGAGCTTCGGGAAAAACGGGATCAATGAGCTGCACGGCTTCAAACGGCTAGCAGATATCGACCCCAATAACTACCCGCTATTCAAGCCCGATGGGCGTACGCCGTTGTTCGATGCGGCATACTCTGCGATCGGAGCGATGGTAGAATATGGGAGCGAGTTAATGGCGAATGATTTCCTTGCTAATGGAATCGTTTTCGTCATCACTGACGGAGCCGATAACGAGTCTACTGCGACACCAAGTATGATTCGGGGTCAAATCGCCAAGGTAACACACGACGAAAAATTAGAGTCGATGGTTACGGTGCTGGTCGGGATCAATGCGATGCAATATCAGGCGGAGTTAGAGGGCTTCCGCAGAGAAGCTGGCTTCACGCATTATGTCGATATGGGCGAGGTAACTCCTAGCAAGCTAGCTAAGCTTGGGGGGTTCATCTCCCAGTCGGTAAGTTCGCAGTCGCAGGCCATCGGCACCGGAGGCCCAAGTCAGAATATCGTACCCATCATATAAAGTTTGTGGGCGCAATGTACGTATAACAAAACGGTGGGGGCGGCTTCGACTGCCCCTCTTTTCTTTATACGGTCTATGCGCAAAGGGAAAGGAGGATGAAATTGTTTTTTGAAACGGATTCTTATTTCCACATAGGGCATCAACACCTAAATAGCGGCAAACCTTGTCAAGACTACGCCACATCCGCTACTTATAACGACGCAGCGTTTGCCATTGTCTCGGACGGATGTTCCAGCGGCGGCAAAACTGACGTGGGTGCGCGTATATTAGCGCTCGCGACGGCGTCCGCTATTTGCGAACACTGGACTACCGTCCGTACGGTTCGAGAGGATACAGTGCCACTGGAAATCAGTATACGACAAAGACTGACGATGGCAGGGACACGAAAAACACTAGGTTTGAGTCGGCAGGATATGCTTGCCACCTGTCTTTACCAGTACCTGACGCCCTGCGGCGGTTTCGTTCATCTCCAAGGAGACGGGGTATTTGCCTATAAGAAACGGAGCGGACACATTTATATGTGCCGTTATGAATGGGCAGATAATAAACCGCTCTATCTAGCCTACGCCGAGGATTACTTTGCGGGCTTCATCAAGGATCATGGCGGCGATGTGAACGCGGCGAGATTGGCAAAGCAATATTGGGAATATACCCCGGACGGCAAGTTTAGCCAGCTTCCGAGCGAGGAAGTCACTCTTGGCGAAGCAATCCATGGTATCACAAT
Source organism: Candidatus Spechtbacterales bacterium (assembly GCA_049274815.1). GTDB lineage: Bacteria > Patescibacteriota > Minisyncoccia > Spechtbacterales > HO2-43-30 > JBASTI01. Next base: position 3,648 of record JBASTI010000069.1, read on the forward strand.
ACGTCTTAGCGCAGACGAGCTTCGTGACGTAAGTTTTTCTGCTGTCTTTTCGGACGGTGTCACCCAAATTGATAGCCTCGATTGGAAGGAGGCGGTTGTAGAACTATTAGCATTCAAAACTATCGAGGGAGAATTTGCCAAGCGGCGGATGATCCGTGCGATCAAAGACGCTCAAAAAAACGGCAAGGGTCCTGCTGATGATATTGCCTATGCAGTAGTTCGAGTTATTCTTCCGCAAGGAAATAATATGCCATGACGACCACTAGATCGGGTAATATCCAGGTGGTATTGGATGGACGCGGCAAGGTTATGTTGCGTCAAACTGACCATGTTGCTACTGGCGGTGAAGGCTCTGTCTTCCGAATAGCTAATACAGCCGTCAAGGTCTACACCGACCCGCTTAAAATGCGACGGGACGATATGGCGGATAAAGTGAAGGCACTCACTGTCTTACAGCATTTGTATATAGTAGCGCCACAAGGTCTGGTTCTAGATCAAAGCGGCAATACCCCAATCGGCCTTTATATGCCGTTCGTTGAAGGTGAACCGTTTCCGCGCGTGTTCACCAACGACTATCGGACGCGTAGCGGCTTCAATGATAATTACGCAAACATTTTGATTAATCGAATGCAAGATGTCTTGAAGTTTGCTCATGATCATAAGGCGACGATAGTCGACGGGAATGAACTAAGTTGGCTACTCACAATAGCAGGTGATGGGCCAGAGCCGCGCATCATCGACGTTGATTCTTGGTCCATTGGGCGTTGGCCCCCGAAAATGATTATGCCATCCATAAGAGACTGGCACACGAACGGATTTAATCAGATGACAGACTGGTTTGCATGGGGGGTCGTATCTTTCCAAGTTTATACTGGGGTCCATCCATATAAGGGGACATTAGTTGGCTATACGCGTGGAGATCTGGAGCGACGTATGAAGGACAACGCTTCGGTGTTCACACGGGGTGTTCGACTCAACCAAAATGTGCGTGACTTTTCGTGCATTCCCGCTAAGCTGTTTGGGTGGTACGTTGATACATTTCAAAATGGGATGCGCGAGATGCCACCGTCACCGTTCGATGTTGGTGGCGGCGTTCATAAAGTAGTATTAGTAGCTCGGATTATTGTTACTACGCGAGGTGCATTGAAATACGATAAGCTGTATGACAATACTGTAGATCCAGCGATCTGTGTTTTTCCATGCGGCGTGGTTCTTCTTGAATCTGGCCATCTTTTCGATCTAGGGCTAAAGCGCAAAATCGGAATTGTAAAATCTAGAAATTGCGAGGTAATCAAAGCAGAAAATTACTGGCTCGTAGCGGACTGGGATGGCGGCCAGTTGATTTTCTCGGCGATCAACCGCACAAGCTTGCAAGAAGAAGAACTAGGGCTACAAATCAAAGGATACCGATTATTGCGGTATGAGAATAGACTTTTCGTGGTGACCGATCAGGGATTAACTGAAGTTGAACTAAAAGTATTAAGCAAGCCGATTCTCGCTCCTCGTCAAACATGGGGCGTGATGATCAACTCAACGCGTTGGTTCAACGGAGTCGGCGTTATGGACGCCATGGGCGCGACTTTCCTGATCGTGCCGTTTGGCGACAATGCCGTCGGCCAGGTTAGAGTCCGTGAGCTTGACGGCTTTAGGCCAGTTGCGGCAAGGGCGGGAAATCGCTTTGCATCAATAGTAGTTCTTGATAAAAACGGCGAGTACCATAAAGTTGAACTCACATTCAACCGTGACTACACGACTTACCAGTTCTGGCAAGGCAGAGCCGAAAACGCAGATCTCAATATGGCCATTCTACCAAGGGGTGTATGCGCTATAATCGCGGACGATGGAGAACTCAACATCTTTGTCCCCACGAGCGGCGAACTTAATAAAATCCAAGATAAAGATATTACAACCGACAAAACCCTAGCTAACTGGGAGAATACAGTAGTGTATATCCATTCTGGAGAGATCTGGAGTATGCGAATGAGTTCCTAGGCACATAATTAAACCGTCAACATGCTAAAACTGTGGCGGTTTTATTTTACCTCAGCGCGGAAGCTTGACATGGAATAGCATTGTATGGTAAACTAAAAATAATCGGCACGCGGAGAGGAGGGGAGAAAATGGCATACGAAGTTGGGGATTGGAAAACGCCGGGATGTTCGCTATCCATAAAGACGGATAACCTTTCGACTCGCGAGGAACATTCGAGCGAGATTAACGAAACATTCGGCGAAGGCGGCGCACTGAATGCGAATTACAGGACACTTGAATCTGCTATGGTTGCGGCAAATATTCTTGGAGAACAGCTTGGCATGCGGTATGGCGTTCATTTCGTCTTTAAGACCTCCGGATTCGATACAATCCACCTTGATTTTTGTGACGAAGCCAGCCGAAACGCAGCCGAAAAGGTCATTCGGCAGATAGACAAGATCCTCTCCTAGTGGATTACCGCCAACACGCAGTGATGCTGAGGCGGTTTTTTGATAAAATGTGATAATATATCCTATATGTTTATATTTGATAATCTCTTGCTATGACTCACCAAGATGTGATAATGAGATTCGACAATGTATCTTTTATGCACGGACACAATAAGCCCATTTTAAATGAGGCGAGTTTTTCAGTGCGACGGGGGTTAAAAATAACATTGATGGGTCAAAATGGCGCGGGCAAGACCACGATCTTCAACCTTATCGAGAAAAACCTGGAGCCAGAATCCGGATCTATCCACCTTCAAGCTGGGCTCACTGTTGCTGTCGCAAGGCAGATTATTTCTCGCGACGAACTTGATCTTACAGTGCGTGAGTTTTTTGAGAAGTGCTTTGAGAAAAAAATATACGACATTGACCCCCGGATTGATGAAGCACTTCGCGTGGTGAATCTTGTTGCTTTGCATGATCGGGTTATAAAATCATTTTCCGGCGGGCAACAAGCGCGGCTTCTTTTGGCCTCCGCTCTTATCCAAAACCCAGATTTGCTTCTTTTGGACGAGCCGACGAATAATCTTGATAAGGCCGGCATCGCTCATCTTACGCAATTTCTTATTGATTACAAAAAGACATGCATTGTTATCTCGCACGACGCCAATTTTCTCAATGCTTTTACTCACGGCGTTTTGTATCTGGACATATTCACTCATAGGGTTGAGCAGTATTTCGGCGACTATTTCGATCTTGTGGCGGAGATTTCCATAAGGATTGAAAAGGAAAGCAGAAAGAATGCCCAGTTGGCAAAAAAAATTCAAGAGAATAAGGACAAGGCGAACTTTTTTGCCGAAAAGGGAGGGAAAATGCGATTGGTAGCAAAAAAAATGCGGGAAAAAGCCAAGGCAATGGAAGAGGGGAAAGTTGATGTGCGAAAGGAGGATAAAACCATTCGAACCTTCACTATTCCTTCACAACGGGATATAGGAGGGGAAATTTTGAGCATTACTTCATTTTCCGTCATGAAAAATTATAAACCTGTGCCGCGCAGAGCCAATATCTCTTTGAGAAAGAATCAGCGTTTGCTTCTTGTCGGACCAAACGGCATTGGCAAAAGCACTCTACTTGAATCGGTGGGTTCACGAAGCGGAAAGGGCGTAAAGATCGCCCCAAATGTCCGAATTGGATATTACCGCCAAGATTTTTCTACACTTCATTTTGAGGATACCGTATATAAGTCGCTTAGTTTAGTCGCTAATTCTGAAGAAAGCCTGCGTTCTGTCGCGGCTGGATTTTTGATAACTAGCGAATTCATATACGCAAAAATAGGCAGTTTGTCTGAAGGTCAAAAAGGCCTTGTGTGTTTTGCGCGGCTTGTATTGGAAGAACCGGGCCTTCTTATTTTAGACGAACCTACGAACCATATTAATTTCCGGCACTTGCCGGTTATCGCGTCCGCGCTGAACAAGTATGACGGCGCGATGGTTTTGGTGAGTCATGTTTCCGAATTTGTGCAGCAGATTCGCATTGATGAAATTCTTGATTTGGAAAAAATATGAAAAGAAAAATAAAGATAGATAAAGTATGGGACGTCGTAGTTATTGGCGCAGGACCCGCGGGGATGATGGCGGCGGGTCGAGCGGCAGAGCGAGGCGCGACGGAGTTGGGCTACTCGGTTCTGTTGCTCGAGAAAAATTTAACGCTTGGCAAAAAGCTTCTTATCACCGGCGGTGGACGGTGTAATGTAACCAATAATAAGACCGAGATTCGCACGATGCTCGCAAAGTATAAAGGAAATGGTAAATTTCTATTCTCCGCCTTTTCGCAGTTTGGCGTTCGTGACTCGTTCAATTTTTTTAATCGGCGTGGAATGGCGACTAAGGAAGAAGCGGAGGGAAGGATTTTCCCCGTTTCAAATAAGGCGCAGTCGGTTCACGATGTGTTAGTCCGCTATATGAAAGAGGGCGGTGTCAAGATACGAACCAGTGCCGCGGTTGCCGATCTTACAGTCGACCCGGCAAAAAAACATATCCATATCCGAATAAAAGACCGAGTAGAAATAGTTGCAAAATCTTGCGTTGTTGCTACCGGAGGTATTTCGCGCCCGGAAACCGGCTCAACCGGCGAGGGATTTAAGTGGCTTAAAAAAGTTGGCCACACGATTATAGATAACGATTTCGCACTCGTACCTATCGCGCTTAAAGATGCTTGGGCAAAAAAATTAGGCGGAGTAACGCTTAAAAATATCAAACTAACCGCTTTTCAAAATGGCCAGAAACGAGAGGTTCAAAAAGGCAAACTGCTCTTTACGCATTTTGGCGTAAGCGGGCCAACAGTGTTAAATATGAGTAAAGAAATTGGTGAATTGATGCAATACGGCGAGGTTGTTATGGAACTGGATATATTTCCAGAATTTGATCATGGCGCGCTGAGACAAGAACTTCAAAGACTCCTTACGGCAGATAGTAATAAGAAGTTGAAAAATACGCTTAGCAAGCTCATCCCTTCGCGGCTTGTCTTTGCGATACTAGAACTTAGTCATATAAATGGCGAGATGCCAAATCACAGCGTAAGGCGCGAGGAGAGGATAAAATTAGTCACACTTATTAAAGCAATTCCGCTCAATGTCAAAGGCCTACTCGGCGCGGATAAAGCGGTTGTCTCCTCGGGCGGTGTGGCGCTGACAGAAGTAAACTTTAAAACAATGCAGTCGCGTCTGGTGCCTAATTTGTATATCGTCGGCGATGTCTTAAACATCGATCGTCCTTCGGGCGGCTACAGTCTCCAGCTGTGCTGGACGACTGGCTTTGTGGCAGGGAATAGTATTTCTATTTCTCATCCTTGATTCGGTTCAGTATTTTTTCAACCTGATTAACGGAGGCGAGATCGTAAATCGATAGTGCCGTTGCCGTAGGATTTATCTTCTTGAGTTCCGATACTTTCTCTTGGATTTGGGGAGCGTCAAATAAATCAGATTTCGTGAGGAATACGTACTCCTGTTTTTGCAATAATAACTTATTGTAAAGGCCAAGTTCGTTGCGGATAGTTCGGTAGCTTTCTACTGCGTTGGGAGACTCCGCGGATATTAAATGGAATAGAATTTTAGTCCGTTCAATGTGGCGGAGAAATTTGAAACCCAAACCTCGGCCGCTTGATGATCCTTCGATGAGTCCAGGAATATCTGCGAGAATAAGTTCGTAGTACGCGCCTAGGTTTGGCGCGAGCGTTGTAAAGGCGTAATTACCGACCTTGCTTTTGGCGCTCGTGAGTTCGTTCAACAAGCTTGATTTTCCGGCATTGGGAAGACCAATAAGGCCAATATCGGCGATAAGCTTGAGCTCAAGGCGGATGTTGTATGTTTCGCCTGGTTTTCCGAATTGGAACTGTTTGGGGCTGGTATTGCGAGGTCCGCGGAAATGAAAATTGCCTTTACCGCCACGGCCACCCTTGGCAATCAAGACCTGCTCTCCAAGTTTGACTATTTCCTGGTCGTTTCCGGAAGTCAGGTTATGGATCACTGTTCCGATCGGTACTTGGATCACGAGATCTTCACCGGCTGCGCCGTCGCGGAGTTGTATTTGTCCGTTTTTGCCGTTTTCCGCTTCAAAAACTTTCTTATAACGAAGACGGTTCAGCGCGCTTATATTACTGATGCATTCAAAATACAAACTGCCTCCCCTGCCGCCACTGCCACCAGTTGGACCGAGTGTCTTCATATTCTTGTTGAACGCAACTAGGCCGTCGCCACCCTTCCCTGATTTTACGCGGATTGTAATGTCATCAATAAGCATAATATACCCATTAGTATACAATAATACCACCAGACTGCGTGGTCTGTCCAACCGACATCGCAGAGAGCCCTACATTGACAGAAGAGTACCTATGCGATACACTTGTACGGCGAGGTGCAGGGGAAGGGTGCTTTAAGGAGGGATTTTCATGAAAAATTATACCTTGATAGGTATGTCAAACGTCGGTAAATCGTTTTGGAGAGAACGACTCGCAACGTATGGATTTTTTCCTTTCTGGTGTGACTACGAGATTGAAATAAAACTCGATGCGCATCTCAAGGGAGCAGGCTATCGAGGAATTAAAGATGTCGCCAAATGGATGGGGCAGCCCTACGAGGAGCGTTCACGGGCACATCAGGCTATTTATCTTGAGCAGGAAATCCAAGTAATGCAAGAGGCGCTATCTCTGTTGCGTGGAGAGAAACAGGGGCTCATTATTGATACAACTGGCAGCGTCATTTACACCGGAGATGCGCTTATGGAAGAGCTCCGTAAATTAAGTACAATCGTTCTGCTTGATGCGCCAGAGAGTTTACAAGACGAACTCTACCGAGCTTATATAGCCGAACCGAAACCAGTAGTCTGGGGGGAGGTTTACAGCCCCCTGCCAGGTGAAACTGCAGAAGCTGCGCTGGCACGCTGCTACCCATTGCTTCTTCAAAGCCGCAATTGGATGTACAAACGCTACGCCGATATTATTTTGGATTATCATGAGCTCCGGTCTCAAGACTTCACAACAGAGGACTTTCTGAGAAAAATCGGAGCGATCTAAGAAGTACACGCCCGAAACAGGCGAAAGGAGGTAACCCAAAACCGCATGGTTCGGCCCTGCGGTTTTATTTTACCCTTCTCCCCTCTTTTTCCCGCTCAATCTTTGTCTTTTTTGCCTCCTTTAAACTTTTGATTTTAGCTCTTGTCTCGTTTCGGATTGCTTTAATCTTTGCCTGATACTCCGCGCGGATAGCCTTAATTTTGGCCTCCATTTCTTGTTTCAGTGCCTTGATTCTCGCTTCAGCTTCTTTATTTGCGGCACTCACATCTTGGCCAGCGCCGTTCACGCTTGATTCAACCGTGGGGGTTATTGCCGTTGTGGGAGTTGTGGGCGTTGATTCCTCGGCTAACGCAATTCCGACTGCGGCTAGCAATGCAACTACGCTTAGTATGAAAACTTTAACCATGCGGGGTTTTTCATTTTCTTGGGAATATAGTATAATGAAACCATGAATGCAACAAAGTATGTGGGAATATCAATAATCGCAGGGATCTCCCTGTCCGTAGTTGCGCTTCTTTGGTATGTGAGCGCCTTTTCAAAATCTGTTGTGCCAACACGAACCTTCGCAGTTTCCGGAGAGGGAAAAGTCGTTGCGATTCCGGATGTCGCCGAGCTTTCCCTTGGAGTTCTCACTGAAGGAGGGAAAAATCTTTCCAATTTGCAAAAAGAAAATACGGGCAAGGCAAATAACGTTATTGCATTTTTGAAGGAAAATGGCATTGACGAAAAAGATATTAAAACACAATCTTACAATATCAGCCCACGCTACCAGTACTATACCTGTCCCTCGCCAAAATATGGCAATGAAGCTAGCGCCTGCCCCCCATCGGAAATTGTCGGCTATTCTATTAGCCAGAGCCTTTGGGTAAAAATACGGGATCTCTCGAGGGTCGGTGATATTGTGACCGGAGTGGTTCAAAAAGGAACAAACACGGTGTCGGGCCCTACTTTTACAGTGGATGATTCGACTGACCTTGAGAATAAGGCGCGGGAAGAAGCAATCATCAAAGCAAAAGAAAAAGCAAAAACACTTAGCAAGGCCGGGGGATTTCGGTTGGGCAAGCTTCTCTCCCTTAGCGAGGGAATTTCTTTGCCTACTCCCCTTGCCTACGAAAGTTTCGCGCTCCAAAAAGGCGGAGATTTTGAGAATCCTTCCATTGAACCCGGCTCGCAGGAAATAAAAGTTACCGTTAATTTGAATTATGAGATGAAGTAAGAGTTTGCGCTGAGGTACTTTTGTCACTGTGATATATGTGATACAGTAGGAGCGTTCCTAAAAAACTGAAAAATAAGGGGGATATATGAAGAGGCCAAGCATTCTTGTGTTGGGAGCGGGACTCGTTGGCTCTGAAATAGCTTGCTGTCTAAGCGAGCTCGCCAACGTAACTGTAGTGGACAGAAACAGCAAGGCGCTCGTCGCTTTGCGAACGCGCAGAAAGGATAGTTTACATCAAATCTGCGCCGATTTTTTTGACACGGAATATATGCGAAAACTCGCCGCCTCTCACGATGTAGTTGTAGGTGCTATAGAGCCATCCATAGCGTATACGGTTCTTACTCAAGTGGCGGAAGCAGGAACGCCTATAGTGGATATTTCTTTTTACGAAGAGTCTCCTCTTTCGTTAAATCTGGTTGCGGAACGCTGCGGCATCCCCATTGTGGTTGATTGCGGCGTGGCGCCCGGGTTGAGCAATATGCTCCTTGGCCGCGAGATGACCCGTATGCGCGTGGATACATTTGTATGTCAGTGCGGCGGCCTCCCAGCAGAACCAAAAGCCCCATGGTACTACAAAGCGCCGTTTGCTCCTCGAAGCGTTATTGATCTATACACAAGAAAGGCGGTTATTGTTTCAAACGGCAAAAGAGTAGAACTTGACCCGCTTGAGTCCCCCGCAAAAGTACGGCTTTCCGAATATCCAGAACTCGGTATGCTCATGGGCATAACCAGCGACGGTCTTCGAACGCTTCTTGACACGACGGATGTGGCCAATATGATTGATCAGAGTTTGCGATACCCGGCGCATATGCGTCTGGTCCAGGACTTTATCAAATCCGGATTTCTTTCAGAAGATCCTGTTTCAGTAAAAAACTGTGACGGTAGGTTCGTGGATGTTGTACCGCGCGTTTTCACGGAAAGAATTCTCGCGGACGCTTGGAGGCTTGAAGATGACGAAGACGAATTTACGGTATTTGTTGCGAAAATGGAAGGCATCGTTCAGGGCAGGAGAGTGTTCGTTACGTACAACGCCCTTGAAAGACGCGATCCCGTAACGGGCGCTACGTCAATGTCTCGAATGACGGGATACCCCTGCGCGGCTGTAGCGCTTATGCTTGCTCGAAAAGAAATAACGCGGCATGGCGTTATCGCTCCCGAAACGATAGGAGGGGACGAACAGCAGATGCAATTTGTTTTAGACTTCATGGCGGCGAAGGGCGTTTCTCTGTCACGATCCGAAACAGTCGAAACAATCAAGTAATTCCATCAACAAAAAATCCTAGCATAACTCATGGCTTCAAAAGAAGCCATTTTTATTTACTAAGAAACTAAAAATAAAACTACCCCGCGGCTGCGGGGCAGTTTTATTTTTAGCGATCCTTTTGAAAAGTATCGCGTTTGTTTCGGTAGCAATCACGGCAACGAAGATTCTGACTTCGTGCTGGATCGGGCTTAAACGGAAGTTGTGTTATTTCCGTGCCGCAATCCGCGCACTTTTCATTCACTGGGTACATCTCTCGTTCAAAGCCACCGTTGTTTTGTTCATCCGCCATTTTATTTTTATACTTACATTAATTTGACCTTTTTCGACTCCAGACAAAATGGCGTTTTATAAACTTATTTGAGTTTCTAAACTAGCCTATTTTGACGTGAATCTACTGTTTGTAATACATTATACTCCTATCCTAAAATTTGTCAAGCTCCTAGTGCCTTTCGGCAACTTTTTCAAACACTGCGCGGCACAAAAATATGGTAATAACAAATAAGATATAAGAAGCCCAAAGCTGCCAGTATGAAAAAGTAAGCGCCCTAAAACCATCGAGAGCCGTAATGCTGAACCATCCGCCAAGAGAAATAGAACCGGATAGCCCAAGTAAATTAGAAAGTTTCGGCGGCAAGGACTCGTTTCGCATTCGCGTTTGATATGCCAAAACTTTTCGCGCGAGGGGCCCTGATAGCAAAACACCGTTTATGATAATTATACCTACGAGCGTTTGCATAAAAAGGATTCGGGCTGTCGGAAAAAATTCTTCGCGAAACACAATGCCCGCGTTTATAAAATCGAGCCCGAGGCCCACCCATATTCCGAGCGTTATTATGGGAAAAATCTTAGAAAGATATGGCCGTAGATTAGATTTTAGCGCGATAAATAGAAAATCTACCAAAATAACACTCCCAAGCGTAAATATAGAATGCCAGCCGTGCAGGGCCGCGGATATATTGTGCCACGGCGATTCCAGGGGTGCCCAAGGGTATAGCAGAAAAACGCTTATTATTACAAAAGAAATGCCGTAAAGCCACAGGAGGTGTTCATATAAAAAATTTCTCCTAAATAAAAATATGAGGAATCCAACCGCCGCGAAAGTCATAAATGCGGTATACAGGCCATATTGACTGCTAACTACATAAGATAGTCGCGCGGATGTTTCGGCTATCGCAATGCCCTCATGTGCATCAATGCAAAAAACACATTGGCTTATCGCGATAGCCGCCCATATTATGCCGTATAAAAGCGCGGCAGGAAAAAATAGCCATAGTATCTTTTGAGAAATCCCCTGCCACAAGGCAGATGACCTTTTATCAGGCGACCCTTTGCTCAATAACAAAAAAATAGTTCCCCAAAACGAAACGGCTCCCGCGACAGCAATGCCGAGCTGTCGCAAAAATATTAAAATCTCAAATGTTTCTATTCCCAACATAGACAATAAGCCCAATGAGATATATCATTTTTGCAATTCCCCACAGATAAAAACCGCCCGCAGCAAGAAAGGGCATGAAAATAATCATGCATAATCCCGCTAAAATAAATATCCATTCATTTAACTTCATTAATAACCTTGCAACTTTTTATAATGTTCGTGTTTGCGCATTTTTTCAAGGGCCTTGGCCTCGATCTGGCGAATCCTTTCGCGAGTAACTCCGAATTCTTTCCCAACCTCCTCGAGCGTATGGGTAATTCCATCCGTAAGGCCAAACCTCATATCCAAAATCTTTTTTTCGCGCGGGGAAAGATCCGTGAGTATATTCCACATTCGATCGCGAAGTAAAGCCCGTGCGGCGGACATGCTCGGAGTGACCTCCTTTTCGTCCTCTATAAACTCCCCGAGCACACTATCCTCCCCATCCTCGCCTACCGGCGCCTCAAGAGAGACTGTATCTTGTGAAATTTTTTGAATATGACGCACTTTTTCCGGCTCTATCCCCATTTCCGAAGCGATTTCTTCCGCCATAGGTTCCCTGCCCAAATCCTGCAGTAGAGCGCGCCGCACTTGCGTGTATTTCGAAATTGTCTCTACCATATGAACTGGGATCCGTATTGTGCGGGATTGATCCGCAAGCGCACGAGTTACGGCTTGGCGGATCCACCATGTCGCGTATGTTGAAAACTTGTACCCGCGCCGATAGTCAAATTTTTCGACCGCCCGGAATAAACCGATATTCCCTTCCTGGATAAGGTCCAGAAGCGTAAGGTTGGAACTGCGCCCCACATAGCGTTTTGCGATGGACACGACAAGCCGCAGATTGGCCTGCAGAAGTTTTTGCCTCGCCTCTTCGTCCCCCATCTCTCTTCTTCGGGAAAGCTCTTTCTCTTCGTCGGCAGTCAAAAAAGCGGTCCTGCCGATCTCCCTAAGGTACATTTGCACCGAATCAAACTTCGAATTTTCCAGCCCAAGCTCCTTTTCGGTTTTCGCCACTTCCTCCTTTGTGGGCTCGCGAAGCAATTCTTTGTTCTCGCTTATATTTATATTTGCCGCGGCAAGCGAATCATAAACTTTTTCCAACCCCGCTACGTCTTGCTCGGCATTGGGAATAAGACTTAAAATTTCCCCATAAGTTACGAATCCTCTTTGCCGGCCCCGCGAAAGGAGAGTCGCAAGCCCAGCATCCCAATCAAGAGAAACTGCGCGCCGGCTTTGCTTGCTTGTGCGCGCTACGCGCGGACGGCGTTTTAACCCTTTGGCTTTGATTGATTTTTTCATTTTACGGTTTATTACAACTTCGCTAACTCTATTGATATTTTTTGAAACTTTTCAAGGGTGGTAAGGTCCTGCGCTCCCCGCTTCATTTCCTGCTCAAGGATATAAAGCTTCTCCTTGAGAACAATGCGCCGCAATGAATCAAGGCACGCGTCAAATTCTAATCCAAAGTCCGAATCTTCAGAGAATGTCGGAAAAATCTCCTCTGCGAAAAGCAAGCCGTTCACATACTCCTTCTCCTCATCGTTAAATCCGTTTAAAAAATCATGTTGAGATATAGCGCCGGCGCGACGACTATATATCTCAAAAAACACGCGGGCGGATAGTAGCTTTTCATCAAAAAAAGTCGCGTCTCCTTTTTTCACGGCGCCTAAACAGCTATTGTCTTTCATCGCAAGGAGTATCATTCGTTCGTATAATATGTCGCTTTTAGTCTTGACTCTTGGCTCAATGGGCGCGCCTGGAAGTGGCTTCGGCCACGCAGGCGAGGAACTTAGAACTTCAACTTTTTCGAGATCTTGCCATACGACGACTTCGGGACAGATAAGTTCGGAGGCAAGTTTCTGCACCCAAAAAGATTGCTCAATGCGATTCGGTATTTGCTTTATCATGGGAAGCAAAACGCGCGAAATATTTTTCATGCCCTCGGGTGTTTTTTTGTCGAACCGCGCAAGCGCGGTCTCGAAATAAAAATCGCAAATTGATAGCGTGCGCTCTATCGCTTTTTTCCATTTGCGTTCGCTTTTTTGGATAATTTCAGCGGGATCCTTGCCTTCGGGAAGCGTAATAACCTTTATATTGAATCCTTTTTTCAGAGCCATGTCAATTCCGCGTTTTGTCGCGGTATCGCCGGCAATATCCATATCAAAGAGCGTGATCAAATTTTCGGTGTAGCGACGCACTATGTCGAGCTGCTGTTCCGTCAGCGCTGTGCCCGATACCGAAAGTACATTTTCGGTTCCGGCCTGATGAGCCATTATGACGTCCGTATAACCCTCGACAAGTATGCAGCTATCCTGCTCCCGTATTTTCAGCTTTGCTTTATCAAGGCCATAGAGCGTCCGGCTTTTGTCGTATAAAAGAGTCTGAGGAGTATTTATATACTTGGCGAGCTTCGGATCTCGCACCTGATTTTTTGCGAAAAATACCCGCCCGCCGAAACCAATAATCTGCCCATTGAGATCCGCGATCGGAAACATAACTCGGCTGCGAAAGCGATCATAATAATTTGCCGCGGATTGTATTGAAACGCCCGCCTTAAATATCTCCACGGGCGAGTACCCCTGTTCTCTGAGGAATCTCGCCAGGGACTCGCGGGTATAAGGAGCAAGGCCAACGCGAAATTTTTTAATACTTTCGTCATTGATGCCGCGACTTTGAAGATACAAAAGCGCCTCTTGACCCAGCGATGAGGAGTACAGCTGTTTTTCAAAAAATTGTGATGCTTTTTCGCATATCTCATATAGCCTCGCTTTTTCACCGCGAACTCTGGGGTCATAGGAACGAAGCGCGACCCCCGCTTTATCGGCAAGAGTTTTTAGGGCCTCCTTAAAGTCCACTCCCTCTATCGTCTGTATAAATGTAAACATATCGCCCCCGAGCGCGCAGCCAAAGCATTTCCAAAGTTGACGCGTCGGAGACGCGAAAAATGAAGGAGTTTTTTCGTGATGGAACGGACAAAGGCCGCGCAAATTTGTTCCGCTTTTTTCAAGCTTCATATAGCCGCGGATAACTTCGGCAAGATCCAGGCGGCTTTTAATTTCTTCAACTTGGTTATCGGACATTGAAAACTAGATTTAATATAGCATCATAAATGACTCACCGCGATGAGTTATTTAGAGGATCTCGCATTTCCCTGTTTTTACGCAATTATACGCGAATATATACATTGCCGCGCTCCACGCCTGTTTTTCTTTCCCCATCGGATTACCTGTCAAGCCATGCAGCCACTCGTTAAATTCCCATTCAAATGTTTTACCGATAAAATTTGCCTTAGCTAAACTCTCAAGCGCCTGCCGCGCTTCGCTCATTCGTCCTGCTTTGACAAGAGCCGTGGTATAAAACCCGCCGATAAACGGCCAGATTCCTCCGTTGTGATACTGATTGGGAAGATTTAAGTTGCCGCCCTTAAAATAGTCGCGCCATTCCCGGTCTCCCGGATAAATTGGCGGATAGGTTGCTTTCGCGGGATACGGCTCGGGAATCGCCGATTGATGAGCGTAATCCAGTATAGATTTCTCTTGAACTTTACTTGCGATGCCAAATAAAATTGAGAGCATATTCCCCAAGGTATCAAACCATTCTCCGCATTGCCGAAAACCAATGAAGGAAAGAAAATATGGCCGCCACACCATGTTATTTACACAACCTTGCGTCATCTGAATAATTTCGTCTTCGCGCATGCGGACATTTACTATTGTTTTACAAAGTTCAGTTAATTTTTCCGCGATATTGTCGTGCGCCTTGTCCATCCAGAATATATTGAGGATTTTTGTTTGAACTTTCGCCGCGCGCGAAACGTAGCTCTCGGCAAGTTCAGATTCGCCAAGTTTTACGGCTATTATTCCTCCTGCCCGAAGCGCCCCATAGTATAGGGCATTGTCATACAACACCTTTCCACGAACCGGAAAAAGATCCATCCAATCCCCCGCTTCCTGGGTTGAGATAAGGCCAGAATTATCAACATCCTGATACAAAAGCCAGTTCAAAGCTTTTTTTATGCTTGGCTCGTGCGATTTTAAAAACTCGCTGTCATCAGTTTGTTTAAAATAAAAATAAACGCCTATTACATACCATATCGTACCGTCCATGTAGGCGCGATACTGGGGCTCGTTATTTTTAACATCAACATTATTCGGAATCAAGCCGAGCTCTGTCTGATATTTTTGAAGGGTATTGAGCGAAGTTTGCGCGGCATGAATCAGATCATTCTCGCGCGTGAGCATCGCGCCAAGAAGCGTAATCATGCTATCTCTTCCCCATACTTCGTGGTATCCCGAATCAAGCGCGGAGGCCTTAAAGCCAATATCAGATACGCATTCCTTGAGAATATTTATAGCTTGTCTATATGCCTCATCAATCATGTTTTGCGCGACTTACGCGTATTAAGCCGCTACACGGTACGATTTCCACCCCTTGCTCTTCAAGTTTATCCAAAAATAGATTAAGCCCTATTGAATCCGAGCTCATGTGGCCCGCGACCACAACATTGACATGGGCGTCCTCCGCGGATTTTACATGCTTTTCGGACTGATGCATCGCGATAACAGTACCCACGCCGGCTTGCGCGAGTTTTTCATATATATCATGTGCGCCGTCGGTGCCCCCGGTTATTTCCGTGAGCGCAACTCGGCCAGCGCGATTTTCTCGCTTTCCGGAAAATATTTCGGGCCCCATGCCTCGCTTTTTAGACTCATGGTACTCGGGTATTTCAAGAAGGGCGTCGAGCACTTCGCCGACTGTTTCGATTTTTTCGCCTTCGACGCGCTTCTTGAGAAACTGAAAAACTAAGCTGTCCGTTATAGTGTGGGTGCATATGTAGGGCATTTCGATAAGCCGGGCAATGTCGAGCGCGCGATAGTGGTTGCTTGCCGAAAGACCGCGTCCTACTTCGGAAATCCGCGTGCGAAGAAGCGCTTCGGCGACATTAATGGGTACTCCGTATTGTTTCAATACATCGGCCTGAAGATGCATAACGTCGTGGAGCCGGGCAAGGGCAATTCCGCGAGGATGATGAGCGATACAGGCGTCTATATCGCCAAATTGCTTTGCCACTATAAGTTCGTCGCCTTCGATGTCAATGCCGGCAAAAACTTTTTTGACATCAAGTTCGGGGGCACCAAAATGAACTCGCGTATCTGAATAGGGATTTGTGAGAGTTTCGATATCAAAATACTCTTTCTCTTTCGCGTCGATTTTTTCGTAGTTTTCCTTCGCCTTTGCAAGCACCTTTTCCGCACCCTCCCGCCCCCTAGGATCCGCATCCATGCCCATCTGGATAGATAAATTATAGATTTCTCCGAGTTTCATAAATATATAATAGTATACATTTCCCGCGTATGCAATATGGGGGGAACTACAAAAAAGCCTTATATATTATAATATACGGGGGGGAAAGTCTTGCGCTACAAAAAGCGCATGAGCAGAAATACGGTCAGCGCGATTACTCCCAAAATTATGAGGATAAAACCAACGGCGCCCGCCTTCATCAAAAGCGCGAAGGCGCCTCCTATACCGAGAAAGTTTTTCGCGCTTTCTTCCACTACCTTCCCGCCCACATCAAGGGCTTTGTCCTGTAATTTTTCAGAGAATTGTTTTTTATTGTTTTCCATTGTAAATATATGCTTATTATTTAAGGACCTTTCCAGTTTCAATATACCACAAATACAAGTCCAATTCCGCGAGGGTAAGATTGGATTTTCGCGAAATTTCGCGGAGGACCTCCTCTATTTTAAGATATTTTGCCTTTGTGAGGGTTTTGGGGCGCGCAATCAGGCCATGCCGTTCCAGAAGATCAATAATATGAAAATCTATAATTGCTAGATTCTGATGCCCGATATTTCGCAAAAAATGACTCCCCTCTTTATACCCAAGTCCTTTTATATTTTTCACCAGCCAGTCCCTTCGACTTTGTTCCTCCTTGCGCCCCACATAATCCCTGATTGAATCTTTGTAACGCCGCGCTTCGGCGATGTATTTTGCTCGCGCATTCGGGTATCTATAGCCCAACGCGCGCAGGGTTGCCGCAAGACGCTTTTCGGGCAAACTTAAAAACCCCTCCCCTATTTTTTTCTGAATCTCTATCGCCCGCTCGGCGTTAAAATTCGCAGTCAGCAAGCAAAAACAAAGTTCCTTAAAAATTTCTTGGCTAGGCTGTTTGCCGAGTTTTTTAAACTCCCTAATTCGTCTATTTATAAGTACGCCAATATCCATTTTTTGCAGAATTTCAATTTTAGAAATTAATTTCTTCATACAAAGATTATATTTTAGCAAATCTTCACACAAACACAAAGCTATGATAGTATGATTTTAGTTTTTTGAAATATAAATATCGGAGGGCAAAGGTATGATAGGATGGATAAGCATAGACGGAAAAGTATATACCACGGATATGGAAGAGTGTCTGGAAAAATCGTGGTCAAAGGAAACTAGCGCTGATCCCGAGAATTGGTCGCCCGATAATCCCGCGTGGGGACAATGCGCGGTCACCACGCTTGTTGTACAAGATTTTTATGGCGGAGGTATCATGCGACTTGATCTAACGCAGGCTCTTGATTCCAAAATCTCAGCAATGCGCTCCCATTACTTCAACGATATCGGGCAGGGTCTGGATTTCTCGGCTAGCCAATTTCCTGGAGAAAAAAATCCTTTTCCCTATGAACACATAGTCCAAAAAAACCGCTACTATGGCCACTTGCTTACACCCGACAATCTTTCGCAAAGAACGCGGGAGCAGCTTCTCGAAAACGAAGGAACAAAACGGCGATACAAGCTTTTGCGTCTGGCGGTCGCAAGGAAATTATATGATTACGAGGACAACCCGCTTTTTGATGATGTCATATTTCGTCGGTGTCTGGAATTGGCATTAGAGTCGGATTGTCAGAAAGGCAAGTATGGATGCGTGGCAATGTATAGGAACCAACCCATTGCCGAAACTTTCAATAAAATTCTGGGACCTTTGCGTGATTGGTGCACCCCCGAATGCATAAGGAAATCAAT
>JBASTI010000070.1:0-11010 GCA_049274815.1 Candidatus Spechtbacterales bacterium
TGGCAAGAAATTGTCATGCGAAGTTCTTTGAGGAGGTGCGAGTATGGCTAGTCCATCAGAGCACAAAGAAGGGTTGCGTTGCGGGTGGAGAAAATTGGGTAGCTTGGGAAGGGGCGGGCCGTTTTACTACGAATTTACGCCTCATTTCCACGAATGCGAAGGGCTTTTGCTTGAACAGGACTCCGAACAGGGCCTCGGCGTTCGATGCTACAAAAAAGGCTGCCGTAAATTTCATCCGCTCGAAGTCCTGCTAAGTCAGGCAATGGAGCAGGGATTGCTAAGCCCCGAGCAGCGCGAAGCGATTCGCAGGGCAATTGCTGAAGAAGATAAAGAAAAACTCGAAAATCGATCGGAGGAAGAAATGACGACTGCGACTAAGCACAGTATAGAAATCGACCCGCCCGTACATGCGGCAATAGATCCCGCCGGCGCAATTGATGCCATGAGAGCCCTCGAAGAAAAAAGAGAGCATATTTATAAAGAATTGATTAAGCGCCATTTCCCCACAGCTGACCATCTTGGGATATATTTCGATAGCGGTGAACTTAAAAGTAGGGCCAGTAAGTTTATAAATATCTTGGCACGCGGGAATGTTGCGAAAGTAGAAATCGAAATAGTTGTTGATGATAGGCACAAATATGCGACTTGGCTAGCAATATCTTTTCTGGATGGAAAGTTGGAAAGGTTTCAGGATAGCGGCTGGTCAATGCTGGAAATAGCAAGGGATGCCGCGTATAGGTTTCAGGCCTTTTGTAATTTACTGGGGGTGGAAGTCGTATTAAGGGATGAAACGCGAACTTGTTAGAGAAACATTAGAAGAATCCAAAACATAATGCATGAGCCCCATACCGCATGCGGTGTCGGGCTTTTCTTTTGCTCAATTTTTACATACAATGCTAGGTATGGAACTTCCCAAGCAGGCCTGCCTACCCGTCGGCAAGCAGGCCCGCCTGCCGGCGAGGCAGGAGGAAAGAATTCTAAAGTTTTGGAAAAGCATAAGAGCTTTCGAAAAAAGTGTGAGTAGGCGGCCTAAGGGCCGTCAATTTGTATTTTACGAAGGGCCGCCGACTGCGAATGGGAAGCCGGGGATTCATCATGTTTTGAGCAGGGCATATAAGGATATAATTTGTCGCTACAAAACAATGCGTGGCTATAGGGTCGAGCGAAAAGCGGGTTGGGACACGCATGGTTTGCCGGTTGAGATAGAAGTAGAAAAAGAATTGGGCCTTAAAAACAAAAAAGATATAGAAACATACGGCATCGCGAAGTTTAACGAAAAATGCCGCCAGTCCGTCTGGCGTTATAAGCAGGAGTGGGATTCACTCACAGAGCGAATCGCTTTTTGGCTTGATCTTAAAGGCCCGTATATTACATACGATGCCAAGTACATGGAGGCGTTGTGGGAGATTATTAAGCAGGCGCATAAAAAGGGATTGCTCTATGAAGGACACAGGGTCGCGCCGTATTGCCCAAGATGCGGAACTTCTATCTCATCGCATGAAGTGGCATTGGGATATGAAAATGTGACTGAAGACTCGGTTTATGTAAAATTTGAAATTAAGAACCCTATAACCTATAACCTAAAACCTAAAACCTTGTTACTTGCTTGGACTACTACCCCCTGGACTTTGCCGGGGAATGTAGCTTTGGCTGTCGGAGAGAAGATTGACTACGTTTTGGTAGGGCAAGGCGATGAACATCATATTCTTGCGAAGGATAGGTTGAATATTCTAGATGGCGAATATAAAATTGTAAAAGAATTTAAGGGAAAAGAATTAGAGGGCGTAGAATACGAGCCGTTGTTCGATTCTCTCAAAAGCACCAAAGAAAAGAAGCACTATGTCGCGCTCGCCGATTTTGTGAGTACAAAAGAGGGTACTGGGATTGTGCATACTGCGGTAATGTACGGCGAAGACGACTATAATCTTGGCCAGAAACTGAGTCTGCCCAAGGTGCATACCGTAGATCAAAATGGCAGATTCAATGAACTTGTGCCGCAGTGGCAGGGCAAGTTTGTAAAAGATACGGAGCCCGCGATTATCGCAGACCTTAAGACGCGGAACCTTTTATATAAAAAAGAAACATACACACACTCGTATCCTTTTTGTTGGCGTTGTAAAACGCCACTACTTTACTACGCGATGCAGTCGTGGTTTATAAAAATGAGCGTCTTGCGCGATAAACTCATTAAAAATAATAATGCCGTAAACTGGGTGCCAGCGCA
The DNA here is from genome assembly GCA_049274815.1 of Candidatus Spechtbacterales bacterium. Classification (GTDB taxonomy): domain Bacteria; phylum Patescibacteriota; class Minisyncoccia; order Spechtbacterales; family HO2-43-30; genus JBASTI01. Next base: position 2,225 of record JBASTI010000070.1, read on the forward strand.
CATTAAAGAGGGACGTTTCGGCGAGTGGCTGCGCGAAGTAAAAGATTGGAATTTTTCACGAAACAGATACTGGGGCACGCCCTTGCCAATATGGAGGTGTCAAATGTGCGATAGTATAAAAGTTGTAGGTTCCATAAAAGAACTGGGCAAGCAGGTACCGCGAAATACAAAAAAAGAAATTGACTTGCACAGGCCTTATGTAGATAAAGTGATTTTGAGCTGCGGAAGCAAAAAATGTGCCGGCAAGATGAAGCGGGAGGAGGCGCTCGCAGATGTGTGGTTTGATTCGGGAGCAATGCCATTCGCATCCAAGCCGGCGGGGTTTCCAGCGGATTACATCTCGGAAGCCATAGACCAGACGCGAGGATGGTTTTATACGTTACTTGCCATTTCAACGGTACTTGGGCGCGAGGCGCCATATAAGAATGTAATTTCTCTCGGCCATGTTTTGGATAAAAATGGCAAAAAGATGTCAAAGTCCGTAGGCAACGTTATAGATCCCTGGAGTATGATAGAAAAATACGGTTCAGACGCGCTTCGCTGGCATTTCTATACTGTAAATCAGCCGGGAGATTACAAAAGATTTGATGAAACAGAGCTTCAAAAAACATACCGCAAGTTTATTTCGACGCTGTATAACACTTTAATTTTTTACAAAACTTATAGAAATGACAAATCGCTACCCCCCCTAACCCCCCCGAGCAACATTCTCGATAAGTGGATTTTATCCAAGCTGCATAACCTTATAGGCGGAGTTCTAAAGAGCCTAGACGCTTATGACATTACAGGGGCGGCAAGGGCAATAGAGAGTTTTACAATCGATGACTTGTCTAATTGGTATGTGCGGCGGTCGCGCAGAAGGTTTCAAACCCCCGAAGCATCGGAAGAAAAAGAAGCGGCAGAGCAAGTTTTGGGTTATGTGCTTTTGGAATTAAGCAAAGTTTGCGCGCCGTTTGTGCCATTTTTGAGCGAAGAGATTTATCAGCAGTTGTCTCCCGAAGGGGGGCAAGTTACGAGGTCCGTGCATTGGGAGGACTTCCCTAAAGCAAATAAAAAATTTATACGTAAGGATCTGGAGAAGGAAATGGAACAGGGGCGAGGCATAGTGGAGAAAGCGCATCAATTGAGATCAAGCGCCGGCATACGGGTGCGTCAGCCGCTTTTGAGCTTAGAGGTGGACATGAATTTGTCTAAAGAAATTTTGAATATTATCGCGGAAGAAGTGAACGTTAAGAAGGTCATAGAAGGTAAAAATGTATCTTTGGATGTCAAATTAACTCTCGAGCTTAAAGAAGAGGGGTTTATAAACGAGTTTATTCGCCACGCGCAGGATTTGCGAAAAGTCGCTGGCTTTATGCCAAAAGATAGGATAGTATTAAGGTACTCGGCTGACGTCGATTTAAGCGCGAGCATACAGAGATGGGTTAGCAGAATACAGACACAGAACAATGCGCAGCAAATTTTGGAAGCAAAGGGCGAGGATGAAGCATTTAAAGCGCAGGGCGAATTTGAGTGGGATGGTAAGAAGGTGTGGGTAGGAATTAAGAAAATATAAATTATGGCTATATTAACCCAAGATGAATATGAAAAATTGAAAAAAGAATTCGATCATCTCAACGGTATCGAGCGGCCGAGGGTTGCGCGAGATTTGAAAGAGGCGATCGCACAAGGCGATCTTTCAGAAAATGCGGCGTACTCGGATGCAAAAGAACGGCAATCTGAAATAGAATCTAGGATTAAGGAAATAAAGAATAAACTGGCCATCTCAGAGATCGTAGAGCACGGTAAGAGTTCTGAAAATATTAATACAGGAGCCACATTTCGCGCGCGAGACGAGGATAGCGGCGAGGTGCGGACATTTTCCATAGTTGGCCCCGGGGTATCCTCCCCCCAGGATGGCAAAATATCTTTTGATTCACCCCTCGGAAAGGAATTTTTGAATAAAAGGCAAGGAGAGTTGGTGGAAGTCGCAACGCCGGGTGGAAAGCGCAGATATACGGTGCTTGAAATATTGAGGTATTGACAAGATTTTTAGGGGGAGTATACTAAGGCCATATGAAACAAACTTCACTAATGAATCGAAATTATTGGCACTTTATGCCGACCTCCAAGCTGTTGGCTCTTTTTGGTGCCAAAGTTCTCGACCTTGTAAAGAAACTGATCAAAAGAAAGTAAGCTCGATTCACAAAAACCACCAAAGAACCAGCCAACAGCGCTGGTTTTTTGGTTCTCAATCTCTTGAGTTGGTAGGCCTCCCTGACTAGTACGGGGGGCCTACCAGGCCGAAAGAGAGGTTATCTCTTTGAAATTCAAAACTGGTTGTCGCCTGGGGCAATCAAAGTTCTTTGAAAGGAGGACGTATGGAATCGCACGCCCAGAATAGCGAGGATCACATGACTCAGCTGAACGAACTGCGTAGAAGGTATGGCTGGGATGGAGTTCAAAAAATACAGCAGTGGAATAAAGATATGTTGCGTAGGGCAGGAAGGGACGATGGACTGCTTGATTTAGCACGTCAGCTCACGGCAGAAGAACAGGAAAGCGGAGGCAATTGGAAGCCAAGGAATAAAAAAATTCTCGAAGAGATTGCGCGTAAATTCCCTGGTTTTACCTGGTGGGTCGATGGTCAAAGTGTAAAGATCAGAAATTATCCGACCACACAAGGAGAAAATCCTACACTCTTTGATTTATTAATCATGCCCCCTAGTCTTGCTGACGGGTATGTTGGATATACCAAAACAAAAACAGAGGAACACATAAGGGCGTTAAGAATTGGTGAGGGCGGTGGTGATCCTTGGACAATGAAAGCGAGCGATTTTGCAATGGAGTTACCCAGAGAAGCGATTGATAAATGTCTTGTGTTGATCAAGGGATGGAAAAAAGTCTTTCCGCGTGAGTCAACTTTTGTCAGGCGAAAATTTGGTACCCCAAGTCTCCTTGTGCGAATAGACTGTGTGGTTGATAAAGAGGGAATGCTTGGTGTCTATGAAATTGAGGAGCGTCCGGCTGGCGTTGGTATAACCACCTTAGTTAACGAGCAATTCCGCGAATTGTTCGCGCAGGTTAGAGTCGAGTGGCCGCAGTTTTCTGTGGTTATCTCTCCAAAGCGTCGCCACAGGGGAGATGATTACCTCTGGGTAAGCGAGATTCCTCTGGAAGCGGCTACGAACAATGATGACTTAGTGCTTGTTAGGGCCGAACCAGAAGAGCAAGAGTTCCATGTGCTTGCCCCTAGGTCTGTAAGTGTTGTTAGGACAAAAGGTCTAAAGTCTTATGGGGTTCCACTTGGCCTTTGGCAGGGGGTCGATGCAAGTAGTCAGTGTCTTCCCTGGGAAGAAGGATTCTGCCTCAAGCCACTTCAAGGTAGTAAGTTACGCGACATTGAGATATGGGACCCTATCGGAAATAGCAAGGGGGTTTCTTCTAGGGCAAGTATCCTGGGTACCTTGCAGCGTAAAGGTGAAATGTACTGCCAGTCCCTTATTCGGCCCATGCGTTGGGATATTCAGGGCAAAGCGCATGACAGCATCTACCGAATATTTTTTGGGTATAGCCCGAAATCCAAACGCTGGGTTGCTCTGGGCGGATCTTGGAATGCGCGTCCAGCGCCTTGTTTAAGAATTCACGGAACCCCCGAAACAATTATTGGTCCTGCGATTCTTTCCTCCTGATATATCGAGAAGCAAGTTGACGCAACCGCGCCAATTTGCTTCTCTGTTTTTTTGATTAGTAATGAAAAAATGTTAAACTTAAAACAAATAAGCAGTTATATGACTACAGAGCAAATTTTAAAAAAGTTAATCACATTCAAAACGATTAGCAAAAATCATGAGGAAAATGATGCGTGTTTGAGCTGGATAAAAAAACAGACAAAATCTCTCCCCATTTTCACCACAGGTATTCGTAGGCAATCTTTCCCCTCCGTCGTGGTTACAACGCGAAAAACAAAGCGACCGGCTATTTGGCTTGTGGCCCATATCGATGTTGTCCCCGGCGCAGCCTCTTCGTTTATTCCAAAACAAAAAGGAAATCGTCTCTACGGCAGGGGAACGTTTGACATGAAGTTCGCTGTAGCTTGCTACATCAAGCTTCTTCAGGATCTCGGGAGCGATTTGCCGCGCTGCAATTTCGGTATTATGTTGACGAGCGACGAGGAGGTGGGAGGAGCCAATGGCGCGAAGTACCTCGTAGACAAGGGCTATCGTTCCAATGTTGTCATTCTTCCCGATGGAGGGGCGGATTGGAAAATTGAAAAAGGCGCAAAGGGAGTTTTGCAGTTGCGTGTTGTGAGTCGCGGTGTTTCCGGGCACGGGTCACGGCCTTGGTCCGGAAGAAACGCAATTGTCACGCTTGCGGAATTTTTGTTGCTTCTTCAAAAGGAATTTGTAGCTGAGCCCTGCAGAGATACAATGCACCGGCATGCTACATGCAATATAGGAAAAATTGAAGGTGGTGCTGCGATAAATCAAATACCCGACTATGCCATGGCGCATGTTGATATTCGTCTAACTTCTGAAAAAGAAAGAAAAATAGTAGAGAAAATAGTTTTCACACTGCAGAAACGATACAAAGGGATTAGGGTCGAGACCGAGGCTACTGGGAAAAGCTATCAATTCGATCTCGGATTGCCGTATTTTAAACGTTTCTCCGAAGTTGCCCGGAAAAAGTACGGAATTCGTACAGGATCAGTGTTTTCGCACGGTAGCTCTGACGCCCGCTTTTTTGCCGAAAAAGGTATTCCAGTTATTTCTACGCGCCCAAAAGGTGGGGGGCACCACAGCGAGCGAGAGTGGATTGATACCACTGATCTAAATAGGTTCTACGAAGTCTTAAAGGATTTCGTTAAACTCTTTTGAGTTTAACGTTCAATCTTACTTGTTGAACTTACGCCCGTTTTGCTTGACGGATTTCATGATATATGGTAGTGTAAAATTACAATGAAAAATCGACAGTCCAACAAGTTGATCCGCTTTTATGCGGATACAGTAAACCCTCTTATGGAGGGGGCTTGTTGGGCTGTGCGTTTGTCTAGGAATTAAATCTTTTACAATTCGTACTTCAACAAGCCCCCCTCAGAGGATAGGGGGTTTGTTTTGTTCCTTAAAAATGCAAGGAGGACGGCTGTATGCGGGGTAATATTGGCAAGATGTACGCGTATCACTTCTTTACTGGTCTACATTTTATTGCAGGGGTTCTGGTGCCGTTTTTTACTGAATGGGGTGGAATAAGTTTTAGCCGAATTACTTTTTTGCAGGCATGGTTTGTTCTATGGGTTTTTATTTTTGAGATACCCACGGGAGCGCTTGCCGATCGCTTTGGCAGAAAAGTTTCAGTTATTCTTAGCTGCGCGGTGTTTGTAGCGGGAGCGCTGGTTTACACAAGCACGCCGCATTTTGGAGTATTTATGGCAGGGGAGTTTTTGTTGGCCTTGAGCGTGGCTTTGTTTTCCGGGGCTGGAGGAGCTCTTATCTACGACACATTAAAAGAAGAAGGCCGAGAAGCGGAATCAAAAAAGGTACTCGGGAAGTTCGCAAGTTTTCAGATGCTCGGATTGCTTGTAGGCGCTCCAATCGGAAGTCTTATCGCGAGTTTCATTGGGTTGCGGGAAGTAATGCTATTTATGATAGTTCCGGTTTTCTGCGCGTTAGTTATAGCGTTGACGCTTCGCGAGCCGCTGAAAAGAAATAGGCCCGAATCGACAAGCTATCGCCGCGTCTTAGTAGAGGGGGCGAAGTACTTCTACTCCAACAGAACGGTAAAGATTCTTGCGTTTGACCAAATTTCTATAGGTGTGCCGATTTTCTTCATGATATGGATATATCAGCTTGTGTTGAAAGAAATTGGCATTCCTGTGATCTACTTCGGCCTGGTGCACGCTGGCATTGTGGCGGTGGAGATATTTTGCATGAGCAACTTTCTATTGCTCGAGAGGATTTTTAGATCAAGCAAGCGATATCTTCTGATGAGCGCTGTGATTCCGGGACTTGGCCTTGTGCTACTCGCCTTCGTTCACTGGACGCCACTAGTAATCTTGTTGATCATATTTGTTATAGGGCTTGGCCTGCCGCGGAGTGCGTTACTCGCAAACTACATGCACAAGCACATTGATTCTGACAAGCGCGCTACCGTTATGTCTTCTGTGAATATGGCAAAGGGGGGCGTGGAAGCCGCGCTGTATCCAGTTGTGGGCTTACTGGTGGATTGGTCTGTCTGGTACTCGATATTTGTGATAGGCATTCTCGTATTAGGCGCCGCGTGCGTGTCGCGCGTGAGAGACGAGCACTTGATTAGCTAACCAAAGGCGAGGAAATCTCCTCGCCTTTTTTGTTATTTTGGGATATTATGGCTTTATTGCTATATGTACTCCGCTAAAGGCATTATTCTCAAACGGGACGATTTTCGGGAGCGCGATGAGAGGGTTGTTTTGTATACGAAGGAATTCGGTAGGATATCAATTGTAGCAAAAGGTACAAGACGTATTGAGGCAAAATTGCGTGGGAATCTGGATATTTTCAATTTTGTTGATATAATTTTTGTGGAGGGGGCGCATTTTTTTATTTTGACCGGCGCAGAGACTCGCGAACGATTTGGGAGCCTGACAAAAAATCCTTACATATATACCGCCGCGCTTTCTTCGGCAAATACTGTACTGAATATTTTTTGGGAGCACCTGCCTGCCAGTCAGGCAGGTGCCAAGGATAACGAGTTTTTTGACTACTTTTATTCTACCTTAAATAGATTAGATGAATATGGACGCCATAAATCAAAGCTCGAAACCAGCCTATACGCGTGGCTTATCCTGAAAAAGTTCCAGATGGATATTTTAGAAAATCAGGGACATCTAACGCGCGAACCTTCTTGGCATTCAAAGCCGGAGTTATCAAAGAATGCGGCATTACTTTTAGAGATGCTTCGGGGGGAGCGGCATAGAAGCGCGCGGCTGTCCAAACAAGAATTTACGAATATCGAAGATGTGTTTGGGAATATGTTTGCCCACTTCTTCAACTATAAAATTTTTTCATGGATACCAATTATACAAAATACAAAATAATAAAATTCGTAAAGAAAATTTCTTTGTGGCACATTATCCTCGCCTTGGCCGCGGGCTCATTTATTTTTTATGGTTATCTCTTTCTGAATAGGTCGAGTTTTTCCGCATCCAGCGTATCTTTTTCTATAGAGGGACCCGAGACCTTTAAGGCACAGGAGAAAGTAGAGTTTGAGATAAAAATTAAAAATAAGTCAAAATTTAATCTCCATAACACCCTGGTATATGTCGCGTTGCCCGAATTTTTATCCCCGGAGGGTGGGAACGGGGGTGGGCAACAGCGAATTGACTTTGAAGATATAAAGGCGAATGGATATACCTCAAAAAAAATTAGTGTTTTTTCGAATGAGACCGAGCGCGAAGGAGATATCAAGGTGCGTGCGGAATACACGCCGGGAAATTTAAGCGGAATATATGAAAGCAGCGCAAATATTAAAATATTCATAGCGTCTCTTCCCCTCACCGTAATTTTTGATATTCCCCAAAAAGCGGTAAATGGGCAACAGATTCGCGGGTCATTTCATTTCGTGGCAGAGGGTGAGCTTGAATCTCTGCCTCTTGCCGCAAGGATGATTATGCCAGAGGGTTTTACGCTTAAAGACGCCGAGCCCAAGCCCAAGGACACTTCAACATGGGAGTTTCTCAAAGTTGAGCAAAAGGAAACGTATGAGGTAGAGTTTGAGGGCGTTATAAGCGGGCAGGAGAGCGAAACTAAAAAATTTGTTCTTCTTTTCGGAAATCTAAATGAAGAAACCGGTTTCTCGGAACAATACAGAATTTCAAGAGAAGTGCGCATCTCGTCTGCCCCCCTGGAGTTCTCGCAAACAGCAAATGGCAAGAGCGAATACATCGCTTCGCCCGGAGAAAAATTAAATTTTCGCGTTGATTACGCGAACAAAAGCGGAGTTGATATCGATGACGTTTCAATAACAGCGCAATTATCGGGCGATGCGTTTGATTTTTCCACGCTCGATACTGGCCTCGGATACTTCAACAACAACACAAAGGTAATAATATGGAACAAAAATTTTGTTGCCGACCTTTCCCGTTTGGACAAAGGCGAAGGGGGCAATGTAGGGTTTTCCGTATCTTTGAAAAAAGACATTGCGCCCAAAACTTATCGAGATAAAAATGTTTTTATAAAGAGCACCGCGGTTATTGATTCTCGAAACCTTCCTCTCGCGTTAAAGGGGCTGTCTTTGCGGGCAGAGAATGTTTTTCAGGTAAAAGTGCGCACTTTGCTGGAATTGTCCAGCAACGCATATTATTATGAGGGCCCTTTCTCAAATTCGGGCCCTATCCCTCCCAAAATAGGGGAAAAAACAACTTACACAATTTCATGGAAAATAAAAAATAGTTTTAATGAAGCGTCTGATGTGCGGGTGGAGGCGCCCCTATCAGGGCGTGTCGCGTTTGAGGGAAAGACATATCCTTTAGCGAATAAACTCATCTATAATCCAGAGACGCACAGTGTGGCATGGGATGTGGGCGGGCTTTCATGGGGCGTGGGGTATGCGTTTCCCCTTGAGTCCGCGGCTTTTCAAGTGTCCATAACTCCTACCGAAGAAATGCGCGGTCAAGTTGTCGAGCTTATTGAGCAGGCAAAAATCAGCGGACAAGATACTTTTGTCGATGAATTCATAGAAGCATTTGCCGCTCCTCTTGACACAACCCTGCCCAATGACGTGGGAATACGGCAAGGCGACGGAGTAGTGCAGTAGGGCGGCTTGACAACTTT
>JBASTI010000071.1:0-7186 GCA_049274815.1 Candidatus Spechtbacterales bacterium
TCGCTCCCAATTCCTTCTTGACGTGGGCCTTCACTACTTAAGCATTTCAAGATCCGCGGATACTCTCTCTGGCGGAGAAGCTCAACGGTTGCGTCTTGCCACGCAAATCGGCTCTAAACTTTCCGGAGTTATCTATATTCTGGACGAACCTTCAATAGGGCTTCATGCGCGGGATCAGGAGCGGCTTATCAAAACCCTGAAAGATCTCCGGGATCTGGGAAACAGCGTCATAGTTGTGGAACACGACCCGCAGACAATACTTGCCGCAGATTGGGTCGTGGATATAGGTCCTGGGGCAGGGAAAAATGGGGGGCGAGTTGTTTACGAGGGGACTGCGTTCGGTCTCAAGAAAGCGAAGACGCTGACAGGGGAATACTTGTCAGGAAAACGAACGGTACATTCAGGAAGGGCTCAAAAAACCGCTAGGGAATATTACTTAACGATTAAGGGAGCAACTGAACATAACCTAAAAAATATTGATGTCAAAATTCCTTTGGGGAAGTTTGTATGCGTGACCGGAGTTTCGGGCTCGGGGAAAAGCAGTCTTGTCAACGATATTATCTCCAAGGCGCTTCGGCGCGAGTTTCAGGGAGCGCACACTATCCCGGGAGCCCATAAAAAAATAGAAGGACTTCAATTCTTGGATAAAGCTCTCATAGTGGATCAGAGTCCCATCGGCAGAACGCCTCGATCAAATCCGGCAACTTATACGGGCGCCTTTAGCGTAATACGAGACTTATTTGCGGCTACACGCGAAGCTCGTTCTCGCGGATATAGCGCGGGGCGTTTCAGCTTTAACGTAAAGGGAGGGCGGTGCGAGGCATGCGAAGGGCAGGGAATGAAAAAAGTTGAAATGCATTTTTTGCCCGATGTATATGTGGAATGCGATGAATGCAAAGGGACGCGTTACACAAAAGAGGTGCTTGATATAGGATATAAAGGAAAAAATATCGCGGAAGTACTCGCTATGACAGTAGAGGAGGCGCTTAAATTTTTTGAAAATATTCCCGTGCTTTCACATAAGCTTGAGGTGCTCAATAAAGTCGGGCTTTCATATGTAGAGCTTGGCCAACCCGCGCCATCTCTTTCCGGCGGAGAAGCGCAAAGAATCAAGCTCGCGAGTGAGCTTTCCCGCAAGGCAACGGGCAAAACCCTTTATATTTTGGATGAGCCGACAACAGGTCTTCATTTTGAAGATGTGAATAATTTGCTCAAAGTGCTATTTGAGCTAGTGTCGCTAGGCAACTCGGTCTTGGTTGTTGAGCATAATCTTGATGTTATTAAAAGCGCGGATTGGATAATAGACTTGGGCCAAGAAGGCGGGGACGGGGGAGGATACCTGGTTGCGGAAGGCATTCCTTCGGATATAGCAAATAATAAACAGAGCTGGACGGGGAAGTATTTATAGTGGACTGCTGGGGTTAAACTCCAACAGTCCATAAAAAAGCCCCGGGCTGTAGGCCGCGGGACTGGCGCGAGTGACGCGCTTTACTTATTCTGGCAGAAGGACCCTTCCGACTTCTTGCCAGGAGTCGACGACGTGGATAGAATCGGGGAACTGTCGGCGCTGTCTTTCCCTATCCAAATCGCTGGGGCGGAAAAGGTACTTTATTACCTGCTGGTCAAGATTTAGAAGAATTTCTAAGCGGTCATCGATAAAGTGCGTAACCCCAATTTTTTTGCAGACTTCGGCTTTGCCCGCACGATCCGGCGAGAATAGGACATGTTCAGGGGGGATAAGCATCCGGGCATACCCGTCATGGCACTCGAACCAATCACGGGTTTTTTTCTGCTTGCGCGGGCCGGCAGCGGAAATGACCCAAATGTTTTCGCCAAATCGTTTGCGCGATAGACGCGGTAGTACTTTGAAGGCGCCGGCCATGGGCGGGACGCCCCGGGGATCGTTTTGGTAAAAATCGTCAGAACCAATATTTGTCACACCGCAAAAATCTATACCGAGTACCTCCGCCCGTCCCATAGTCGGACTGCGCAGTGTATCCATAATTTCAACCTCCGATGGGTGGATTTTGTTTTATATTATCACATGCCAAGCATTCTGTCAACTAGCAACTAGCTTTTGCCCAGCCTCGCCGAGGCGGGCCATTGATACAAATTTTTTCTCCTGTTATTATTGGAGTATAAAATGATTTCTTGGTTATACAAAAAAATTGGGGAGTTTTTGAAGGACGCCGTGTACGCTGCAAATGATGGGGTAATTACTACCTTCGCGGTGGTCGCGGGGGTTGTCGGCGCGTCTTTAGATCCTATCGTGATTTTAGTTTTGGGTTTCGCGAACCTTTTTGCCGACGGCATCTCTATGGCTTCTGGCAATTATCTTGGCACGAAGTCGGAGAAGGGTTTGTACAGCAAAGAGAGAGAACGCAATAGACGTCTTCTGCGGGAAGACAAAGAGAAATACAAGAAGCGAATTTCCGCTTTTTTAGAGAGTAAGGGCTATGCGGATTCTGACCTTCGTGGCCTTGCGGAACTTATTACCCACAATGAAAAATTCGCTCTTGATTTTATGATGCACGAAGAAATAGGCCTTGTGGAGCAGGAAGAAGCCCGGCCGCTCAAGGGCGCTATGGTGACGCTCGCGGCATTTATGCTCGCGGGCCTTGTTCCGCTTGTGCCGTATATATTTTTTACCGCAAGCGCCAACGCCTTTTTGTATGCTTCGATATTTACCGCTATTGCCCTGTTTGGTATCGGAGCGGCGCGGTCTATTTTTACTGAAAAATCATGGTTTTCAAGCGGCTTGGAGATGTTTCTCGTCGGGGGGCTTGCGGCTGTAGTCGCATACGGGATAGGGTTTGGAGTAAGCCGCATTATATAATTCATAGGCATATAAATGAAGTACGCAATTGGCTTGGACGTTGGAGGGACAAAAATTCATTCCGTTGTAGCGGAGTGGGATAAAGATTTTTTGAGTATAAGGAAGCTGCCAAAAATTGTTCAATCTCGCAGGATTGCTTTGCAAAATAAAAAGAGCGAAAGCAAATTTTTTGGGGAAGTTACCGGAGAAATTTCGCGCCTTATAGCGGAGCTTGGCAAAAGCAATGTTGCGCGAGTGGGGGTGGGCATCGCGGGGCCTTTGAGCCGAGATAAGGTAAGCTTAAATTCTCCGAATCTCCCGCTAAAAAACTTTCCAACACTTAAAAAATTAGAAGAAAAATTTGGTCCCAAGATATATGTTGACAATGATGCAAACTGCTTTACCTGGGCAGAGCATTTGTTTGGAGCCGCAGTTTCGGCCTCAAGCAGTGTCGGCATTACACTCGGCACCGGAGTGGGCGGAGGAATAGTTCTCGGTATTAACGGGAGGCCTATGCTTTGGGAGGGACATAATGGCGGATCCGCGGAGATCGGTCATATGATATTAGATCGCGAGCGCAGTTTTGAGGATCTCTGTTCCTCCAAGGCGGAATATTTATGGAAAGGCGAAGGCCCTCTAGCAATTGAGCAAAAAGCCCTCGCTGGGGACAAGGAGGCCAAAGAGGTATATAGAAAGTATGGGTTTTGGCTCGGAATAGGAGTGGCGAATACTATAAATGTTGTGGATCCCGAAATTGTTGTAATAGGCGGCAGTATTTCAAAGGCATGGGATTTATTTGAAAAAGAAATGCGCGCTATCGCCAAAAAATATATCATTTCCACGCTTGCAAAAAAAACTAAAATTGTTCGAGCAAAATTAGGCGACGATGCGGGCGCACTTGGCGCGGCATATCTCATCTAAAATTGCAAAATTATGAAAATAGCAATCAACGGTTTTGGCCGAATTGGCCGTACTTTTTTTCGACAAGCGTTTGGAAGTCCGAATATAGAAATAGTTGCCATGAACGATCTCACGGACGAGGCAACGCTTGCGTATTTGTTAAAATATGACACTGTATACGGTCGGTATGAAAAATCAGTGGAAGCCGCGGAGGAGGGCGGAAAGAAGTATTTGACGGTGGACGGCAAGAAAATTTTAAGCTTAACAGAAAAAGAACCGGAAAATCTACCGTGGAAAGATTTGGATATAGATGTTGTAGTTGAATCCACGGGAGTTTTTGCATTTGAAGAGGGAGCTCGAAAGCATATAAAAGCAGGCGCAAAATATGTAGTTATTTCGGCCCCTGCCAAGGGCAATGTGCCGCATGTCCTTGTTGGCACAAACACCCAAGATCTAAATAAGGGGAATGTGATTTCAAATGCTTCCTGCACCACGAACGCCTCGGGGCCCGTGGCCGCTGTGATGGCCGAAAATCCTGGAGTTCTAAAAGCTCTGCTTACTACGGTTCACGGCTATACATCGAGCCAGGCCCTCGTTGATGGTCCTAACAAAAAGTTGGCTCGCGGCAGATCAGCGGCGCAAAATATTGTGCTGACAACAACGGGCGCCGCGGAAGCCACGGCGAAAGCAATACCGGAGCTTGAGGGACTTTTTACCGGCGTTGCTTTGCGTGTGCCGGTTCCCGCAGGTTCTATAATTGATTTTACTTTCGTGGCAAGGCGGGATGTTACAGCCGAAGAAATAAATGAGATTTTTGAAAAAGCAGCCAAGGAGAAGCGCTGGCAGGGGATTCTGGAGGTGACCCGCGAGCCATTGGTATCTTCCGACATTCTAAAAACCACAGCCGGAGCAATCGTTGACCTCAATCATACCCGTGTAGTCGGCGGTAACCTTGTAAAAGTTTTTGCCTGGTATGATAACGAGTGGGGATATAGCGCAATGCTTTTGCGGGAGGTTTTGGAGATCGGGAAACTACTGAAGTAATTTTATCAATGTTTTGGGTACAAAAACTCGAAAATTTAATAAAGGGCGAAGTTACTACAGACGACCAGACACTTAAGCATTATAGTACCGATGCGAGTATTTTTGAGGTGAGGCCGAAAGCGGTGATATTCCCCAAAGACGCGGAGGATGTAAGGAATTTAGTCAAATTTGCTTCGGAAAACAAAAAAAAGTATCCTGAATTATCTTTGACTCCACGCTCCGGCGGTACAGATATGACAGGCGGGCCGCTTGGCGAATCTATAGTCGTTGAGTTTGACAGATATTTTAATAATATAAAAAACATAGGCAAGGATTCGGCAGTAGTCCAGCCAGGCGTCTATTACCGAGATTTTGAAAAGGAAACCTTAAAACATGGCCTGATTTTTCCAAGTTATCCCGCGAGCAAGTCAATTTGCGCTATAGGTGGCATAGTTTCAAACAATGCGGGAGGAGAAAAAACGCTAAAATACGGAAAAACAAATAGATATGTCCGCGGACTGAAGGTTGTGCTATGCGATGGGAATGAGTATGAGTTTAAACGGCTTAACAAAATCGAACTTCAGGCCAAAAAGGCGCAGGGTGATTTTGAGGGTAGTATATATAGAAAAGTATATCAGATTGTTGAAGATAATTTTGATATAATTCAAAAAGCAAAGCCACTGGTTTCAAAAAATTCAGCCGGTTACTATCTTTGGGATGTCTGGGATCGGGAGTATTTTGACCTCACGCAGCTTTTTGTAGGTTCGCAGGGGACGCTCGGGCTGATTACTGAAGCCGAGCTTAGTTTGGTGAAAAAAAGGAAACACTCGCGCCTCGTGGTTGTGTTTCTTGATGAGTTTGCCAAGATGACTGATTTTGTGCATACGGCCCTAAAATATGACCCGGAGAGCTTGGAAACATTTGATGACAACACTCTAAAGCTTGCCTTGCGATTTCTTCCTGATGTCGCAAAGAAAATAGGCACTGCTAATTTCTTTTCGCTTATTTTCAGTTTTCTTGGGGAAGGGTTGGCTATATTGAAGAAACTTCATCTTCCTAAGTTTATAATTCTCGTTGAGCTTACCGGAGACGATGAAAACGAAATAAGTGATCGCGCGAAAAAGCTTCGCGATGGCCTTAGGCCCCTTGGCGTATATGCAAAGATAGCAAGGCCCGGAATGGATACGGAGAAATACTGGGTAATGCGCCGTGAAAGCTTCAATCTCCTGCGCGACAAAGTAAAAGATAAGCGAGCGACGCCTTTTATTGATGATATTATTGTGGATCCGGAGCATCTTACTGAATTTCTTCCCAAGCTTTATAATATACTGGAAGAATACGGGATTACTCCAACGCTCGCGGGGCATGCCGGAAGCGGCAATTTTCATATAATTCCTCTTATGGATTTGTCCAGGGAAAGCGAGAGGGCAAAGATTCCTGTGGTTTCAAAAAAAGTGTACGGTCTTGTTTTGGAATATGGCGGGTCTATTACGGCAGAACACAACGACGGATTAATACGAAGCCCTTATCTTGAACAAATGTATGGCGCGGAGATCTACGGACTTTTTAAAAAAGTAAAAGAAATTTTTGATCCAAAAAACATATTTAATCCGGGAAAAAAGGTCGGGGCCGATTTAGATTACGCGATGCGGCATATTAAGATTCATAACTCACCCTAGCCCTCTCTTTATTTTATTCGTAACTCCCTCTCTAGCTCTCCCTCTTACCCTAAGAGGGAGAGAACTAGGCACAGAGCTTTGTGGCGGGTTCCCCCTCTCTTAATGTAAGAGAGGGGGTCAGGGGGTGAGTTAAAGAAAAGGAGATTAAAGCCATGAAAATATTTTTGGCAACAGATCATGCGGGGTTTGAGTTGAAAGAAAGAATCAAGCAGTGGCTTTTGGAGTGGGGTTATAAATACGAAGATATGGGAGCTTTTGCGTATGACGCCGAGGATGACTATCCTGATTTTATAAGGCCGGTAGCGGAAAAGGTTTCCCAAGACCCAGAAAATAATAGAGGCATCGTAATCGGCGGCTCCGGGCAGGGCGAAGCCATAGTCTCCAATCGTTATAAGGGAGTTAGGGCCGCCGTATACGTGGCTCGGTCATTGGACTTGGAACTTGTGAGGTTGATGAGGGAGCACAACGACTCCAATGTTCTTTCCTTGGGCGCGCGTTTTGTGTCCGAAGAGGACGCCAAAGAGGTTGTGCGAGTGTGGCTTGAAACACCTTTTTCGGGAGAGGAGCGCCACAAGCGTCGCATCGCGAAAATTGAAAGACGAGAATAGAATGATGAAAGGACAGGGGCCAAGCGAATCCCGTAATTAATCCCGGTATTTATCCCGGGATTTTTTTGTTGTATAGTGGATGTATGTCAGTAGAAATTATTCCTGCCATTATCGCCAAAAGTTTTGATGAACTCAAGGAGAAAATTGAGACGGTTGAGCCG
>JBASTI010000072.1:0-9609 GCA_049274815.1 Candidatus Spechtbacterales bacterium
CGGCAGGCCTGCCTGCCGGTCGGCAAGGCCCAGGATTTCTTCGGGGGTTCTTTTTATTTTTTCTTCAGTTTTTGCCCGCTCCTGCCCTGTGCCGACAGGCCCCCCTGCCGGAAGGGCAGGCGGGTTAGAAATAAAGGAAGATTCTCCTGTGGGTAAATTTGATGGAGGTTCTGCGCCATGCGATGCGGGGCTTGGACGCGCGTAAGATGGCGGCTCTATCGGAAGGATGTCTTCAAGTATCTTTCGAATCTGTGGAGGAGTGGGGGGCTTTGTAATTTCCTTGGGCTTCTGTATGCGAAGGCGGGCTTGTGCGAGTATATCTTTAAGTTTGAGCTCCTCATGGGATGCGCTTTCCGTTACGCGACCGCGAACCTCTGCCTCCTTTGGGGGAGGTGGCGGCGTTTGAGGTGAAGGATTCCCCTTTGCCCGCTCCAAGTCCCGAGCCATTGTGCGGATTTGATATTGTTGCGTGTTCCCCTCCATAAATTATCTAGGAAGACTTTAGATTTTTTGCTGATAGGGCGATTTTGCCTTGTTCATCTATCCGTATTACCTTTACGCGTATATTATCCCCCATTTTGACCACATCTTCAACCCTTTTTACATACTTGTCAGCTAATTCCGAAACATGCACAAGGCCCTCGTGTTTGGGAGTTATTTCTACAAAAGCGCCAAATTCGGCAACTTTAACAACTTTCCCCAAGAACTCCTCCCCTATTTTAATTTCTCTTGTTATATTTTTTATCCACGCAGCGGCTTTGTTCGCGGCCTCTTCGTTTTCGGATGCCGCGGCGATAAAGATTTTTCCGTCATCCTCTATGTCAATGGATAATACGCCAGTTTCATCAATTATTTCATTTATGACCTTGCCCCCGGGCCCTATTACATCGCGTATTTTCTCTGGATTTATCACAACGACGAGAATCCGCGGAGCGTATGGCGAAAGTTTTTCGCGGGGCTCCGCGATTTTGTCAGACATGGCATTAAGTATTTGTATGCGAGCCTTTTTTGCCTGCGCAAGGACTTTCCCGAGCATTTCTATTGTAACGCCATCGATTTTAACATCCATTTGTATCGCTGTTACGCCATCTTTTGTACCCGCGACTTTAAAGTCCATGTCTCCGTGATGATCCTCTGGTCCTTGTATGTCGGTGAGCACTTTGTATGTAAGATCCGCTCCGGTCATAAGGCCCATTGCAATGCCGGCCACCGCTTTTTTAACGGGAACGCCAGCGTCCATCAGAGCAAGGGATCCCGCGCAAGTAGATGCCATAGAAGAAGAGCCGTTTGAGGAAAGAATTTCAGACACAATACGTATTGTGTAGGGGAATTCTTCCTTGGATGGTATGGTCGGAGTAAGGGCTTTTTCTGCTAGCGCCCCATGTCCTATTTCCCTTCTTCCGGGGCTTCTCATGGGGGTTACTTCTCCGACCGAAAAGCCGGGGAAATTGTAATGCAGCATAAATCTTTTCTTATACTCTTCCTCCATTTCATCAATAATCTGCTCGTCCCCCGGGGGGCCCAGGGTTACCGTAGCAAGCGCATGAGTATTGCCCCGCATAAATATGCCGGAGCCATGGGTCCTTGGAAGCAGGGCTATATCGCAGTTTATATCGCGCAATTCATCAAGTTTTCTCCCGTCCACCCTTTTTTCTTTTTCAAGAATGTTTTTATGGACAAGCTCGTTTATTTTTTCCTCAAAATAGTCATTCCCCAAAGACACATTGCCCTTGTTTGACTCGCCGTATTTTTCTTCAAGAAAGGCCCCGAGCTCCTCTTTTAGCTCGCTTACCGCATCCATGCGTTCTTTTTTAAACTCACGAAAAAGCGCGTTTTCGAGCCGCCCATCTAAAAATGACCCCACCTCCTTTTTTAGAGTCGCGTCGCCCTCAAAAAGGAGTACATTTTTTTTGGGCAACGCATTTTCCTTGGCGATCTCTTCTTCAAAGTCAATGACTTTGCGAATATACTTTTCTCCAAATTCAAGGGCCGAAAGCAGATCTTCTTCGGAAATTTCCTTCGCTTCGGCCTCTATCATATTGATTTTTTCTTTTGTTCCCGCGAGCGTAATCAAAAAGTCGCTGGCACTCTCCTCTTGTACGGTGGGATTAAGTATGTATTCTTTGCCTATTTTGCCTACTTTTACCGCGCCTATTGGGCCGCCCCATGGGATGTCTGATAGGTGTAGCGCGCTCGATGCCGCTATGAGGGCGGGTATGTCGGGATTATTTTTTGTATCATATGAAAGCACTGTTATTACAACCTGTATGTCATTTCTCGTTCTGCCGTCAAAACGCGGCCTAATGGATCTGTCTATCATGCGGCCTATGACAGTTGCTTCGTCAGACGGCCTGCCTTCGCGCTTTATAAATCTGGAGCCTTTTATTTTGCCTGCGGCATACAGCCGCTCTTGATAATCAACAAGAAGCGGAAAAAAAGTGTTTCCTTCGCGGGGGCTGCGAGACATAACCGCGGTCGCGAGAACCACAGTTTCTCCATACTGAACTATCGCGGAGCCATTTGCTTGATCTGCCCAGCTTGCGAGCTTTATAGAGAGTTCTCTTCCCCCAAAATCCTGTTTATAAATTTTCGGTTTTTCCATTAGCTTCTGCGCCTTTAAGTTTGCGTGTATTTTTTAAGAGGTATACCTCTTGGTTTTCGGAAAGATCCACAAAGTCGTCGGCAATTTCGCGGAGCCGGCTGGACGCGCTTTTGCCGAATGCTATAACTTCTGTCTGCTTCCCTTGGTTTTTTAAGTATTCAACAAGCGGAATGAAATCGCCATCGCCGCTTACAATAACAATTACCTCTACGGAATTTGCTAATCTTATCGCGTCTATGGCCATGCCCACGTCCCAGTCCGCTTTCTTCATGCCCCCATAGTATATCTGCAGATCCTTTTCTCTGGTTTCTATACCTTGGCGTTCAAGCGCCTCAAAAAATTGTTTTTCTTCACCGCCCTCTGTGCGCACAACATAGGCAAACGCGCGAATAAGCTGGCGGCCGGCGACAGCGGCCCTCAAAATTTCACGAAAATTCACTCGGCGATCGTAAAGATTTCTTGCCGAGTGGTACATATTTTGTACATCTATGAATACCGCAACGCGTTGCGCCTTATGTTTTATAGCCATTTATAGTGAGCCAGTGGAACTACTACTTTTTAAACCCTTAAATCCTAGTTTTTTCGCAATGCTATTGTATCTCTTCGCGCTTTCCCTTTTAAGATAATCTAAAAGATTTTTCCGCTTTGAGACCATCTTCAAAAGCCCGCGTCTCGAATGATTATCTTTTACGTGATTTTTCAGATGTTTTACAAGCCGTTTTATTTCTTCAGTAAGAAGCGCGACCTGAACTTCCGCGGAGCCAGTGTCCCCTTTATGGAGCTTGTAATCTTCTATTATTTTTATTTTTTGTTTTTGAGTCAGCATCTTGTCCGAATAGTAGCATGGCGTTGAATTTTGGGCAAGCTTGTAGTAAAATAAGGCGTAAGCGCCCATAGCTCAGTTGGTAGAGCAGCTCCCTCTTAAGGAGACGGTCGCAGGTTCGATCCCTGCTGGGCGCACTTTTTTATTTTCCGAAAATTGATTCAAACCAATTGGAGAATGCTTCGGCAATCCTGTCTGCTATATCTCGCGAGCTGAATTCATTAACTCTTTCAAAAACATTTTGAATAATATCCTGTACTGCTTGCAATGTTTCTTGTCGGCCCGCTAGCTCTTCTGCCGGCGGGGGCGGGCAGGGTTCTTGTATTACTTCTTGTTTGATAATTATATTGACTGTTGCGCTTGCGCTGTCGTTCTGGCTCGGGTCGCATTTGTTCGTGACCGTAAGCGTTGCTGTTTGCGCGCCGCCGTTTCCGCAAAATGTGCGTACGGGGCTCGTAGGAGACCCATCTCCGCCGCTCCATACGCTCTCCCAGCTTTGTCCGGAACGTGAAACTTCGGGATCCGACAAATTTGTAAATGTTTGAGATACGCAAGCGTAAAGAGGAGGAGGACTTTCGCCGCAGCCAATCGTAACTGTTCCGAGATCCTCTTCTACGGTTGATGCCTGCGGCTCTATATTAGCTACAGGAGCGAAGGTAATATATTTTTCCTTCGTTTCAGTATCAAGCCCGCCCGGGCCAGTCGCGGTAAGTTTTGGCGAGTAACACGCGTCTATCGCGGAGTAGGTATGCGTAGCTTCTTGTCCGTTGCTTGTCTTGCCATCGCCAAACTCCCAAAGCCAGCCACTTGATGGAATATTTACTCTAGAGTTATTTGAAAAAGTCACTGCGCCGGACCCTTTTCCGGTAAAGGTTGCGCCGTTTGTTGAGATGTTGCCTTCGGGGGCTGATTTTACAGCGAATTCCGCGTATGGCGAAACCCTGATATATGCCTTTTTCTCCATTGTATTGCTTCCCCCGGGTCCTGTTACCGTGAGCCGCGCAGTATATATTTCGTTGCTCGCGTAGATGTGACTCACAGGGATCACCCCGCTTGTTTCTTTAGTCGCGCCATCGCCAAATTCCCAGTATGCTCTGCAATCTCCCGAGCATCTTGTACCGGTCGGCGATAGGGTTGTGTCAGCGCCCGAAGCGCCAACTGTGCAGTTGGGGCTGATACATGAAAAATCAAAGTCCGCATATGGCGCCACGCCGATATACTTTTCTATTATTTTTATATTTTCTCCTTCTGGGCCGCTCGCTTTGAGTTTTACGGTGTAAAGTCCGTTCGTTTGATAGTCGTGAGTTGGACTTTGCAAGTTGCCGACTCCCCCGTCGCCAAAGTTCCACCCCCAGCCGTTTACTGTGCCGGTTGAGTTGTCTTGAAGGCGCGTAGTGAATGGGCCGAATGCGGGCAACGCGCCGCTTGTCGGACTTGCTTGAAAATTAGCCTGCGTAGGAAAGGCAACAGTTGTGCTTGTTGAGTTTTCCCCGCCAGGGCCGATTGCCTTGAGCATCAAAGTATAGGGTTCCGCCCTTGTGCCGTAGAAGTAAGCCGGACTTTCAACAGCGCTTTTTCCTAGTCCGTCTCCAAAGTCCCATTCCCAGCCGGTTATATGATCCTCCGCCGGAGAGGGAGTCACATCGAAGGACAGGTTTTGAGTTTTGAGCTTTAAGAATTCTCCGGGGTAAGTTGATGTTGCGAAATTCGCGGCGGGCGCTAGGGGCGCGGGATACGCAAAAATATAGTTTAATTTACTCGCGGTGTCTCTGCCCCCGGGACCTGAAACCGTTAGTTTTGCTCTGTATGGGCCGGGTACTGTGTAGGTATATAATGGGTCTTTGTTTTGGCTGTCCTCTCTATTATCTCCGTCAAAATCCCAGCTCCATTTTTCAATTTCTCCTGTTGATTTATCTGTGAATTGTATCTTAAGGGGCGAGCGTCCGGGGGTTTTGTTTGCCGAAAAATCAGCTGTCGGCGCGTAGTGTATAGTTTTTGTTTTTTTGCCGGTGCTGCCATCTTTCCCCAGGACCGTAAGGGTCGCAGAGTGCGGCCCATTTGTTGTGTATGCGTGTTTGGGGCTTTGCTCCGAGCTTGTGCCGCCGTCGCCAAAATCCCAGTTCCAGAAAGTTATGTTTTCCCCAAGCGATAAGTCCGTGAAGCGTACCTCAAACGGCGCTACTCCGCTATCGGGGGAAGTCGAAAAATCCGCGATAGCCACCTCTCCAAGCTTACAGGTAAAACTCCACCAGCCGCCCGATATCTCCCCTTCCTCGGGCGTTAGGCCGGTCCACTTTGTTGTCCCGATAAGCGTAAAGAAAATGCTAATAAGGGTCCACGCAAGAAGAGTTGCCGCGTACGCGGAAATAGCCCATACTATCACTTTTCTGCCCTGCTTATATCTTTCTACTGATCCTCGGGAGATTACCATCAAAAACCCGCCAGCTACGATTGATAGCGCGACAACAAATGGCATCAGGCGCGATATAACAAGGTTTTTTACGGTAAAGACAAGATATAAAAAGTGGCAAATATTGCAGTTCGTGCTTTCAACTATCTCGGTTTCTAAGTCATCGGCGTGCCTGCCGCATTGAACAAGGCCGACGTCTGGGAATATGGCCGCGGTTAAATTGTTTTTCGGCCGCACTTCATTTTTGCTTGTTGGGCGGCCGGCTTCGCCCCCCCCTATTTGAAACTTTGTCGGGCAGTTTATTTCTCGCGCGGGGTCCGCGGGGTTATCACTGCTGTCAGTGCCGCTTAGAAGGTCATTATTCAGGCCATCTCTGCACTGGGCCGAAGCGGCAATAACGGGGCGCCTTGGGTCTATTGTGCCCTGTTTTATTGTTTCGTAGTTTTCGGTTCCCAAATCTGTGTAATACACTTCAATTTGGCCCACTGCCCTATTTTTGTTTGTGGTAGGTTTTGTCTTCCCCGGTGGTATCCTTCCGGTAGATAGATCGGGGTTATAAGCCGTGCAATCAAAACACGTTGATTCGCGCGCGCCGGGATATACGCGTCCGTTTATGTCGGTCGTGTCCGGTTCCGTAAGCGTTTCTCCGCCAAATACATTTTTCCATCCCTGCGAAACAAAAGTATCTAGGTCTAGGTCGTTGACTGTATTTGCAAACTGCGCAAGTGTGGGTTTTATGGAAAGTTTCAGAATGTCTAATGTGAAAGGGTTATCGTACCAGTCAGTCCCTCCCGATTCTTGGTAGTTGATCACATCTTTTTTTGTGTTTAAATTTGTTCCAATTCGGCCGTCTGCCACATCCTCGCCGTCAAGGTCAAGATCGTAAGTTGTGGCGCCAAATGTCTTAATCCAAAAATCATCTGGCTTATCAAATGGCCAATCGCCGGGCAAGCCCCATTCGTGGGGGTTATCATAAAGGTCGCATGTTTGACTGCCGGGGTCGCAATTTCGAGGGCCGCATCCTTCCCTGGGGCTGTACAAGCGGTCCGCGTCGTAGTCGCATGGATCGCGCAAAGTCCATAAACTTGGGATATCGGAAAGGCGAGACCAATTCCAATTTAGATCCCGCGATTTTATCGCAAAATAGTGTTTTGTATTGGCCGAGAGCAGGTTAAAACCCGAAAGATGCCCCAAACTGCGCGGCTCTTCAAGGTCCTGCGGTATGCGCGTGGGGCCAAGCGCTAGGGTCTCTGGCGACCCGGGAGATTTTGGCGGGACTATTTCATGCTCACGATAGGCAAGCGCGGTCGCGTCGCCCCAACTCTCTTCGGTTATGGGGGAAACAGAATACCTGACGTCATATTGCGAGGCGGAGATAGCGCGTCCTAAAATTCTGCTAAACTCTTCAGGTGCGGTCCATTTAAGGATGGAAGAAAAATATGTTGGGCCAATTGCCAAAAGGCCGGGAATTCTTGTCGGCGGAGTGGAATCTATTTGCCACGATAGCGTTTTTTCGCTAAAATTTTCTGCTTTGTCGTATGCTCGCACTTTGAATGCGTGGATGCCGTCAGGGAAGATATTTAAATAGGATTTTGGCGAAGCGCAATCAACCAAAGGGGTCCCGTCCAAAGAGCATTGAGTTCGCGCAATTCCATACGCGTCTGAAGCGGAAAATTTAAACTCAACATCTGTTTTTTGAGTCGGATCGCTCTGGTTTGAGCTTATTGTTATAAGCGGAGGAGTTTTATCTATAGTGAAAAACCGTTCGGTTTGCGTAATGCGGCCGCCATCATCCGCGGCGCGTATTCTTACGCCGCAGGTATTTGTGCCTTCGGAACTGCACCATTCTTGATTGATTAGTGTTTCGCTGCCGGTGAATCCTCCGCGACCCATCCAGTTTTCTTCGCCATTTTTTGTGAAAAGAAGACGAAACTGCGGTTCTCCGCCAACATCATCTAGCGTACTATCTTTTATATCCACGCGCACTGTAAAGCCCGGTTTTAACGCCTCGCCTTCGTTCGGGTTTACGAACCTTACTTCAAGAGAAGTGGAATCCGGATGCCCGAAAGCACGCGTTTCATGCGGCAAAACAAAAAAAGCGATTATAATAGCGCCGAAAATCAACAGATTTTTTGAATGAGTGAAACTTTTACCTCCCATAGCGCCTATTAAATTCCGCAACTAAACTGCCACCAGCCACCCGTGAGTCCCGTCCATTCCATTACTCCGATGCCCGACAAGAACGAATTAAGCACCATCCAGCCGACAAATATCACGGCGTATCCCGCAAGAGTCCAGATCAGCATATCTTTGCCCTTTTGGGCTTGGCCGGGATTTCCTCGCGAGGTTAGAAGGAGAAATCCTCCAAACAGAACGAAAAGCGTCGCGATTGTCGGCAGAATTATAAGAAAAACCCATTTTAGTATGTTATTAAAAAGAACGAAAAAATCGCAGAATGTACAGGGGTCTGATTCCACTATATCTGTTGTTTCAAGGTCGTCATCCCTTAGGCCACATTTCACAATCCCCTTCTGGGCTGTCGGCTCGCTTTGCGCCTCCTGCGAGATTTGTCGTTCGCCGATGGGGACACCCGAACCAGTGTCTATTGTGGTGACAGCTTGGGTCGTGTAGGTAAATGCGAAAAAAGACAGCGCCAAAATAAATCCGGCCGTTATCGCAGTTAGAATTATTGTTTTGTTTTTCGTCGCTACACGCATGTATTTACTATAACAAAAATACACAGCGCAAGGAACTGTGTATTATTTTTTGGTGCCCCCGGCAGGAATCGAACCCGCATCGCTGGTTCCGAAGACCAGCACTTTATCCATTAAGCTACGAGGGCTTTTCTAAATTATATCACATTCCTACCTTGCTGAAAAGCGCAATTACGCCTACAATGAAAATATATTACACGTTTTTACCTCACCCCCCATCCCCTCTCCTTATTAAGGAGAGGGGGCGAAAAGGAATGGCAAATTAGCAAAAATGACACTAGTTTATAATACACAAAAAGAAAAGTTAAAGCGCAGAATTTTGCGACGCAAAGGCACTCCATCAGAAGCAATCGTTTGGAAGACGTTAAGGGATCGACGATTTAATGGATACAAATTCAGGAGACAATACAGCGTAGGCAAGCTCGTATTAGATTTTTATTGTCCAGAAGCAAAACTAGCAGTGGAGATAGATGGAGGCAGTCATTTGTCTGAAGGTTCAAAAGAGTACGATAAAATACGAGAGGAATTCGTTGAATCTTGCGGTATTACGTTTTTGCGGTTTAGCAACAGTGAAATTTACGCGGATATTGATAAGGTTTTACATAAAATTCAAAATACTTTGTCTTTGTTAATCTCCCCTCTCCTTGCCAAGGAGAGGGGGCGGGGGTGAGGTAGTTGGAGTGCTAGATTATAATTATGCAAATTCCAAAAGAAGTAAAAAATATTCTCACGGCCCTCGAAAAAGCGGGCTTTGAGGCGTACATCGTCGGCGGATGCGTGCGCGACCTTTTACTTGGCAGTGAGCCCAAGGACTGGGATATTACAACAAACGCAAAGCCCGAGGAGGTGCAGAAATTGTTTCCGGATAGTTTTTATGAAAATAAATACGGCACCGTAGGCGTAAAAACCGGTGCTGATAAGCCAGGATTGGCCGTTGTGGAGATAACAACTTTTAGGGTTGAAGAAAAATACACAGACAAGAGACATCCCGACAAGGTACAATTTACAGCTTCTTTGGAGGAAGACCTCAAGAGAAGAGATTTTACCATAAACGCAATGG
>JBASTI010000073.1:0-10473 GCA_049274815.1 Candidatus Spechtbacterales bacterium
GGAGCATGGATGGTTAGTGACGAATTATTTCAGTCGCTATCTGGCTTGGGCTATATATACGATTCGAGTATAAGGGGGAGGGACATAGAGAACCTTCAGGGTATTACAGAAATACCGGTTTCCAGCAAGATAAGGCGACTTGTCAAAAGTTTTTTGTCATTCAGGGCAGAGAAAAACTTTTTGAATATGGGAGGGAGCACGATATGCGTTATTTCGTTTCACGATTATGATTTGCGATCTATCAAATTCCGCTTCGCGTTATTGTTAGTTCTGCGAATTTTTAAAATAATGCGTTTTAATTTTGTGAGCGCGAGCGCTGTGTATGAAAAAGTTAAATCACAACAATAAAGAAATAATACGACATCCGAGCGACCATAAAAACACAAGCGATTGGAAGGGACTATTTCGTTTTCTTGACGCGCATATTGATTATACGGCACTCGATAGTTTCCTGGACCTTGGAGCCGGGATGAGCAACACAGGAGTTCATATATTAAAGAAAAACTCTGACTGTAGGGTTGTTTCCGTTGATACGAATAATGACTTTTTGAAAGAATCTCAAAGACGAAATCCTTCAATTGAAGCAGTGAATCACGACATAAATAAACCCCTGCCCTTCCCGGATAACCTTTTCGGCTTGGTTTCCTGCGTGGGCACTCTTCATTACGGGTACATTAAAAATCCCGAAGCTGTTCTTATGGAAATGGGCCGCGTCGCGCGAAGATATATTCTGGTAGATTTTCTTGTTAAAAATTCCTTTTACAATTTCCTTCTCTCGCTTCGCCATCCCGGTTACAACGCGCGCAAATACACCAAAAAAGAAATCGAGGAAGCGCTGTTATGCGTGGGGGATTTCGGCGTTGTAGCCGCGCGCGGGGAGCGCGCCATATTCCCAACTCTTTTTCCATATTCCGGGAGGGAAGTATTCTACTTACTTGAGAAAAAAAATAAATGAAAGTACTCTTGATAACAAGCATCGCGCGCGGGAAGATCGGCGGCCCGGATATATACGCGGAAAATCTTCCATTGGCTTTACGTAAGCTTGGGATAGAGAGCGGAGTCATACGGCTCCGCAATTTGCCGAAAATCATGCACGAAATAATGTACCTTGCAGAACTGGCTGCGTCTGCGGCAAGGCACGATATTATCTATTCGTTAAGCGGTTCACCCCTGATCAATCTGCCTGCCTTATTTTGCGCGAAAGTTTTCCGGAAAAAGTTTTGCGTAAGACCGGGCGGAGACTTTCTCTGGGAAAGGGCAACAGAACGAGGCGAGACAGAAAAAACACCCAAGGAATTCTATAAAGACGGCGAGCATAGGAAGCGAACGCTTAGTTTTATTTTTTTTCGATGGACCTTGCGCAATGCGGACAAAGTTATATTCCCAACATTGTACTTTGAGAATTTATATAAAAAACATTTTTTCGTCGAGGAATACAAGTGTGAATATGTGGATTATCCTTTTCCCGAGATACCGAGCCAAGCGGCCAAGCGGAAAAGAAATAAACAGTTTCTATTTGCAGGGCGTCTTATAAAGTTTAAAAACGGCGAGCGGCTAATCCGCGCATTTTGTGAAATAGAAAACAAAAAAGGGGCAACTCTTAAAATAATAGGAGAAGGACCGGAAAAAGTAAAATTAGCGCGGGTGGTAAAAGAGCTTCGCGCCGAGAATAGCATTTCTTTTGAGGAACCAATGGGCCATGAGCAGTTTCTTATGGAGATACAAAGTAGTTATTGCGCGGTTGTGCCATCAATTTTTGAGCCAGGATCATTTTTTATGCTGGAATGCTTAAAACTGAAAGTCCCCGTAATTTTTACGAAAGAGTCGGGCCTCTACGATGTGTACGCGGGCACCTTACTTTTCGTTGATCCGTATTCGGTTTCGGACATAAAAGACAAGATAGAATATTTGCTAGATGAAAAGAGTTACAGCAGTTATTTGAAAATACTGGAAAGTATGGATACCAGAAGGAGCTGGGATGATGTCGCGAGAGAGCATAAAATAATTTTTGAAAATTTACTGTCTAGCGGGAAAAGAAAAAGAGTTCTGTTTATCGGCGTCACCGAATACGATCTTTTGAAAGAGAACCCGCATCTTGCGAAAAAATTTGAGGGGTTGAGCGAGAATTTTGATGTAATAAGCATCGCAAGGGGAAGGCCGTTTCACAAGCGGAAATGGGATTCGACATTTTATTTAATAAAGTATAGATTTTTGTTTTTGCCCGCGGCTTTAGCGCTGGGGTTTTATTTATGCGTTTCAAAAAAAATCGATGTAATAGTATGCCAGACACCCCTTACAGAGGGGTTGATTGGCACGGTCCTCAAAAAAGTTTTTAGAAAAGAGCTTATTGTGGAGGCGCATGGAGATTGGGCGGAGACGCCGTTTTTTAATAGGAGGCGAGTGGGGGCAAGATTTCTTAGAAGGATTGTGCCAATTGCCGCGCGCGTATCTTTCAGAAATGCCGATAAAATACGGGCACTCACCAATTATTTTGCGGAAAGAGTAAGGAAAATCGCTCCCGGGAAAAAATATTTTATATTCCCAACCTATACGGACATCGACTATTTCCTTGAGGAAACAAATGTATCTTTCAGGAAGTATATTTTGACCGTTGCCGTTTTGTCGCCAATAAAAAATATAGAGATCCTGATTGAGGCGTTCGCCAAAATTCATGAGCAATTCGCAGGCTTTAGGCTTATTATCGCCGGGGAGGGGCCATCATTGGAAAATCTAAAATTAAAAGTGAAAAACGAAAAATTAGAAGACATTGTAATCTTTACCGGCAGACTTTCCTTGGGTGAGGTTAGGGAAGCTATGAAGGACTGCTACGTATTTGTTTTGCCGTCCTTGAGCGAGGGATTTGGCCGGGTGCTTATTGAAGCAATGGCGCTTTCCAAGCCCGTTATTGCAAGCAATGTGGGGGGGATTCCTGAAATTGTCAAAGATGGCGAGAATGGTTTCCTCATAGAGCCCAAAGACACTGCCTTACTTGCAGAAAAACTCTCCTTGCTTCTAGGCGATGAGGTCCTTGCAAGGAGCATGGGGAAGCGAGGGCGCGAATTTTGCAAAAACAATTTTTCAAACGAAAACTATATCAAGAATTTTGTACAGATGATATATGGCGAATAGAAAACTCCCAGAAAAGTTCTGGGAGTGGTTGTTTCGCTCAAATTTCACTGATATCCAAAAAGGTTTTTTCTCCTTGCTAATCTACGGTATCCTCGTATGAGGCGCCACGCTGGTAGCCATTTTGATTCCCCGCTGGGATCCAGTAAGGTTAGGAGATACATTATCCCCTCTATCACGCTTCTTGAAAGCGGAGGTTCTTTAAAGTCAGAAGAGATGAATCTGAGCGATTCTGTGTCGATGCGTTTCTTTCGGCAGTAATGCCGCATAATCAGGGAAATTCTCCGAAGATGACGCTTGCTGGATATGCATGTAATGCTTTCCGGCTGCATTTCCACAATACGCGGCATTGCGTCTTCTACGTTGCCAAAGGTTTCCATGGAGCCACCTGCGTAGTCCGACGGTATTCCTCGAGCTTGAAACCATTTTGCTATGGCTTGCGCTTGCGAGGCAGATCCATCGGACATGAGGAGACCATTTCCCCCCGTAGAAAACACTAAGTCGATCTGCCCGCCTTCGTACAGAGCTTCGGCCTTTTGCATGCTTGCTAATACTTCAGGTCCGAGCTCACCAGATTTCGTTATCTTTTTGCTGAAAACCAGACCAATATTCAATTTCCATCTCCATCAATCGTTCGAGTCCCGATTTCCTATTTTGAAACATAGCGCGTATATTACTTTTTGTCAATGGTTTCTGCTTCTTTGTCTATACGGCTTAAAAATGTTTTTTGGATAATGAGCCAGGCGAGGATGATGACAAGAGGTATGATGGGGAGAGTATAGCGAGGATAGGGGAAGAGGAAGATATGAACTGTCCAAAAATAGAGTATGATAGACCAAAGAAGGAATATGTGCTTGTTGCGCCATGCCCAAGTAATCGAAAGAAACGCGAGGCCTAAAATCATGAGGAAAAACCCCCCGTACATGTATATAAAAGCAGACGCCCCGGGCAATTTTTCTTGAAGCGTTTCCGTATATTTTCCTCCAGCTCCGGGGTTCCAGAAAAGATATATATTTTTGATTCTGCTTGTGATATGTTTTTTGAGGGTTCTTTCGCTAGCCGGGATTGGTTTGTCGTCAAGGTGAACATAGTCGTAATTTACATACGACTTGCGGAACATGCCCTCAAGGCCCTCTGCTATGACAAACGTATTGTAGTGAATATAGTTTCGCACAAGCCACGGAGATAGCACAATCATAAATGCGATCAGTAAAACCCCCCATTTTTTCCAGCTAAAATATTCTTTGATAATTTCCTTGCGTACCAAAAGATAAGAAAAAAATATCCAAAGCGGCAAAAGAAATATGACGGCTCTGGTGAGTGTCGCAATGGCGAGAAAGACACCAGCCAATATAGCGTATTTGTATGTATCCTCCTTCATAAAGCGAGAGAGGCAATATACAGCGAGAAGCAGAAAGAATACAAAGATAACCTCCGTGTATATAAGTTTTGTATAAAGGATAAAGTAGGGCCAGAGCATGATGTTCAGCGCGGCAAAAATGGCAATTTTTTTGGAAAGGTACATCTTGGCAAGGAGATAGGCGAAAATACCTATTCCGGCCAGAAAAAGTGACTGAAACGCGGCAAATTCCCGGATTCCTCCGCCGAAATAATAGACTATTGCCACAAAGATTGGAAAAATGGGCATAGCCTTTATGTTCGGAGCGCCTTCGTACAACCCGAATCCTTCGCCTTTGGATAAACTTTCCGCGGCCGGCTTATATACATCCCAAAAGTCGCTCGATATGGGAAGGTCGGGACCCAAATATACAAAACTAAGCCCGACAAAGACCCCAAGCAGGGCTATAAATAGCACGGGGAAATGCCCTTTTATTTTATTATACGATATCTTTCCCATATATTGGCTTGAGCCGATTATGAATAGATGATACGATAATGGTTGACAGTAAGTCAATATTTTTATTATGGATGGTGTTTTAGACAAACAATACGCGAGCCAGAGAAAACTAAAGAAATATCTCGAATTTCGGTATAAAGAAAGGGCTCTAGCAAGCGTTTCAGCTATCCGGCGTTATTTGGGGCAGCACGATACTATTAGATTGATAGATCTTGGAGCGGCAGAGGGTCTTACGCTTTTGGAAATCGCGCGTATTCTTGGGCGTGGGGAATATATCGGAATAGAGTATGATCAGGGATTAATTGCAAGCGCCCCGAAGCTGCCCGGGAATGTTCACTTGGCGCAAGGCGATGTAAATGATATGCGCGTGTTTCACGATAATTCCATTGATGTTATTACCGCGCTTGCGTTACTCGAGCATTTGGAAAATCCAGCCCTTGCTCTAAAGGAGTGCTTTAGGATATTGCGGCCGGGCGGACTGTTTGTGGCCACAGCGCCGATGTCTCGCTGGGAGCATATCGCGGATTCATTTGGTCCGAAGAACGAATTTGGCGGCGAGCATCACCAGAGCGACATTACGAGGAGCAGTATGGAGAATCTCTCAAAGTCAGCTGGTTTCGAGTTTATAGATTACCGGAAGTTTATGTGGGCGCCCGTTGCGTTTTTACCGTATTTCAAGATAGGCATAAGCCCCAGATTTGCTTGGGCGGTAGATGCATTGATAGAGAAGATAAAAATAGCCAATTTACTGTTTGTAAATCAGCGTTTTGTGCTCAAAAAACCAATGGTCTAAGGACCCTCCGCGCTAAGCGGTGCGTATTTCTTTTATAAGGTAGGGTATTCCAAGAATCGCAAAAAGAAAGTACCCAATGAACGAGTATCCGAGGCCCACTGCTAATATCTCGGCGGCAGGCGCAAACGGCAGTAGAAAAAAGATTAGGGCAGAATCTCTTGTGCCCATACCAGCTACGCTTATCGGCAGGAGACCTATAATAATAGCCAAAGGGAGATACGCGAGTATCGGGGGTATGTTTATATGGACATCAAAGGCAAGAAATAGGAAAAATATTATCGCGATAGACATAAGCCAGTTTACGGCAGACGCAAGCACTGATCCCGTCAGGGCCATCTTATGACTTTTTGCCATAACAAGCACTGTGAGGGCGTTGCGTACGAAGTCCGCAATTTTTGGAGGGAAATAACGGTGGATCTTTTGCGTAAGGAGAAGGAACACAACGAGCGCCGCAATGCCCGTAAGGAGCAGCAGAGAAAAGCGGGGCATACCAATATAAAAAAAACCTGCCATGGACAAAAACAGAAGGGATATCACATCAATTATTTTTTCAAAAGCAATTGTGCCGATTGATATCGGTATGGGGATACTCTTTCGTAGCGGATAGGCTTTTGCAAAATCTCCTATTCTTCCCGGTATAATACTTAGAGTCCAGGTCGCCATAATGAGTGCGAATATTCTCCTGAACGAAAC
Organism: Candidatus Spechtbacterales bacterium; assembly: GCA_049274815.1. Taxonomy (GTDB): domain Bacteria; phylum Patescibacteriota; class Minisyncoccia; order Spechtbacterales; family HO2-43-30; genus JBASTI01. Next base: position 6,471 of record JBASTI010000073.1, read on the forward strand.
ATGATAGTTTGTAATTCTGATAAGCAGGTACCAGCGAATTGTCCCTAGCACTGTTCCTGCAAACCCTGCAAGTATCGCGAGCATTATGTAAACAATTTTTGCGTTCCTTAATACGGATATGAGCTCGTCAAATTGTACGGATGTCCGGAAAATAAGCGCAAAGATTATTAAGGTAGCCAACAACAATACGATTATTTTTTTCGTGCTGATTTTTTTAATTAGGTTCATTTTCTATTTCAAACGCTGTTCTCAAGCTTTCTTTGTCGAATGTTTCCCCCACAACCATTTCGCTTTTTTTGTTTAGCATCTGTAATACTTTTTGAGAGGCTGTCCAGTGGGCATCGCGCAGCTCTTCCTCCTGAAAGTATCTGGACTGCGGGACATATCGTACGGCAAATTGCCCCCCTATTCGTATTGAAGCGATTTTTTTTTGCGTTCTGATCTTGTTTACGATTGTTATTTTGTTGTTATCAAAGTTAAATTCACGCTCAAATGATATTTGGGCTTTAGATGAGTCCGTGATCATTGCTTTTCGTATAATGCCTTTTATTTTATCCGCGACTTGCGCGTTCCATCCGGCGAGAAGCATAAAGACCCTAAAACCTATCATGGTTATGGGGCTAAAATAACTGAATCGGATTTTGTGAAAGTTGCCCCGCACTTTCCAATTATTGCCATAGTGTTCAATTGTGTGTTTTTTCCCAATCCATTGCGTGGTGAATGTTTTGCCCTTGTTTGTTCTTACAACAATGCCGTCATCCGAGAAGACCAGATTTTTGTCCTGTTTGGAGTAGGTCTTCAACACGCCGCCCTTGGCAAAATTAATAAGCATGTAATGGGAGTCGGTATTGTGTATCAAAATTTTAGCCTGCTCAAAGTATTTTTCAAACGGTTCTTTTTCGCACGGTATGCGCGGCAACTTATCTGGGCGCTCGGAATAATCAATGTACGCTTCAAGATACTCTGGGACTCTATAAATAAAATATCTCTCATCTTGTATCTCCGGGGGTACTAGTTTATTTTCTGAAAGAGCTTGGAGCGCAAACTCCGCGCAGGCTGAAGCGAGCGGATTATTGCTTGCTTGTAATTCGTAGCCATGTGGGTAAAAATGGAGGGTTTGTCTTGAGCCCAACGTGCCGCCATAGGAGCCATTTGGGTACAAGAAGTAACTGGAAAAATCTATCGCCCGATCGATTATCTCTTGTATTTTAACATGTAAGGTGTCTCGCGAGTATTTTTGCATTTTAGACAGGAAGCTGACAGTTGCCGATAGATACCCGGGATCCGCGCCGTCGTACTCAAGGCACCACCCTTCGGGGTAGCAGTAAGTTGAGAACGAGTTTAATCTTTCTTCAAACTTCGCAAAAAGTTTTTTAGCAAATTCAGGATCAGTGTTTTTTAGATGATGATAGGATTGATATACGGGGAGTAACGCCATCGCGTGATGGTTCGCGAGCACCCCCGTTTCTTCCCTCGTTGCAAGGAACCAGGCAGATCTTCGAACTGCTACAAAAAATTTTTTTCGCATTTCTTTGGGGAATTCATCGCCGAGTAGTTCGTAACTTTTTAGCATCGCGTAAAGCAAAAAACCGGTGGGGCCGGTCCACCCTCGCTCGTTGGGATAAAACTCGTCGTACGAACCGTCACGATGCTGTATTTTTATCCAGTATTCAATGCCCGCAAGCACCCACTCTTTTATTTTAAGATTTTGCCAGTAGCGCTCACCACGCGGAAATTTATAGGCCCATACAAGGGCAAGGGAAAGGGTGCTAAATTGGGCAATGGCGTCGGGAAAATCCCTTGTGCGGTTGAGCCAGAATTCTCTGTTAAAACAGCCGTATGTCGGGGAGAATGAATTGCGATCTTGACTTGAGAGAAGCCGGGGAATTTGGCTCAATGCCTTTTTCGCGTATATGTCGCGCATAGTTAGTTATTGTAAGATCTCTTTACCATTATGTCCGCCAAAAAACCAAATAAGAGAACCTGGACGCTGGTGATGAGGAGAATTGCCCACGAAACATCGAAGATCGTCCCGGAGGAAAGATACCCATAGACAAGGACAATCCAGGAGAGAGCGAATAAGGAAAAGGAAAGGGGAACAAAAATTTTTAACGGCCTGAAGTAGATTGCGAGGCGCGTAACAAGCGAGAGAAATCCCAGAAAATCCTTCGCGGGGTTTATGGAGGATTTACCAGATCGTTTGCGGTAGTCAATTGGGATATACTTTACTCCATGCCTCTCTGTGTGCGAGGCGACGCTTAGGGTCGTGGTAAACGAGAAGCCGTCGGGGAACAGATGCCAGAATTTTTTTGCGTGCTCTTTTTTAAAAATACGAAAGCCGGAGTTGACATCTTCAATCTTTGCTCCGGAAACATAAGACGCGAAAACCCTTACTATACCGCGTCCGATTTTCCGCGAGAGTGTATCGTGGATATTTTGACCGCTGCGCGCTCCCACGACCATATCGTGAGAATGCATATGTTCAAGGAGGGAGGGGATAGATTCTACGGGGTAGGTGCCGTCCGCGTCGGTTATAAGAATCCAGGGATATTTCGCGTGTGTAATGCCGGTTTTGAGCGCCGCGCCGTAGCCGCGGTTTATCGGGTGGCGGACTACAAAAAAGTTTTTTATATTTAAGTTATTGAGAATCGCGTCACTTCCATCAGTAGAGCCGTCATTTACCGCGATTATTTCATATTCTGCCTGCGTTGCGGAAAGAGCAATGTCAAGCGATGTAAAAGTCGTTAAAATAGCGTCCCTTTCGTTAAAAACTGGTATTACAACAGTTATTTTATTTTGAGACATATCTTGTGCATATCTTGATCATTTTTGGCTCTGTTGTTAGGATACAGGATAATTGTTGCCTTGGCAATGGGCAAAATCTTCTTTTCAATCTCTCAATAATACTATAAAATAAGAAAACATGAAGGATAACACAAATAACCAAGTAGATACCAATCCGCTTAGCGAGGAATATGTGAAGAAGTATTATAAAAAGGTATTAGGGAAGCTTGATATATCATACGCTGATTTTCGCTGGTTTCGTTCCGATATTCCTTCCTATTCGTTGGCTGAATATGGGCAGACCAAGCGCGCTATACAGAAGGCCCTTGGCGCGAGGAAGTATGAATCGGTTCTTGAGATTGGGGGTGGAGACGGGGTTTGGACGGAATTGCTGCTCGATCGAAGTGGATTTATCATGGAACTTGATATATCCGAGGAGATGATTGGGGCTCTAAAAAAAAGTTTGGGATCCCGCAACAACGTAAAATTTACATGCGGTGATTTTTTGGAAAATGACCTTGCATCTGCCAGTTACGATCTCATCTATGCCATTCGGTGTTTTGAATATTTTTCTGATAAGCACAGAGCAATCAAGGAAATGCGCCGGCTTCTAAGAAAAAATGGAGAAGTTTTGATTGTTACAAAAAATCCTCATTATGTATCTTTCCGACGAAAGAAGCCAAGGGCTTTGCATAGCGGCCAGATTGCGATACATGATCTCAAAAATCTTTTTTTGTCAGAGGGGTTCGATGTTTTGTTTATGCGCCCCGCTATTTTAGGTAAAAAGTTTGACTGGTTCTTGGCGCGCGTTGTATTTGGGGTATTGCATGGGCTGACTCTTTCGTCGTTACGCTTCGTTGTTCCTTCTATCGCGCAAAAGTATTTTTCGGAAAGCTTTGTAATGTACGCAAAAAAGATATGATTATTGAGTTTTATGGCCTTCCGGGGTCCGGCAAGACGACTACAGCCCGCGCGATTGCCGAGCGCGCTAGTGACAGAAGTGTTACATATTTGCATACAAGTCCGCGCGGGGAAATAGCAAGATACTTCCCAGTATTTTTTGCGCGGAATCCCAAATGTACCTTTTTTTGGCTCAAGGAGATTTTCAAAGAATGTTTGCGTTTTCATTTTCGTGCGCTTTTTCGCTACAAACTTCACTTGTTTTTGATATCAGTAGTCCAGTATCAAAAAGCTTATAGCAAAAAGAACGATATTTCTC
>JBASTI010000074.1:0-3430 GCA_049274815.1 Candidatus Spechtbacterales bacterium
TTCTTTCCTTTGCTTCCTCGACTGTTTTGTCCGGAAGGCCGACAATCTGAAAAGAATTAAGGCCGACTGATGTATCGGCCTCCACCTCAACTATTTGCGCCTCAAGCCCGGTAAGCGCGGCGGAGTACACCTTTGCTGGTTTGTTCTGTGGCATATTATTCAGCCCATTGTAGCAGATATATTTTATTCGTCTAGCTGGGCAGGATATTGTTGGCCCCAATGGCGCCCATAACGCAGAGCCCAATTTATTTTTAGAATTTTAAATTCGGGATATAAATATACTCGTTTTGCTTCTCAAAAATGGTTCTAACACTGTTCACAGTGCGGAGCAAAATTTGACAAATAATATAGATCCGTGTTATGCTAAATATATTCTAAATTAAAGAGGGGGGGGCAAGAGATGGCAACCAAGAGAGTGAATTTTACACTACCCGAGAAAGTGGTCGGTGAGCTCTCGTCAAGAGTTCCTAAGGGCCAACGAAGTGCATTTGTAGCAAGTGCGGTAGAAGAAAAAATACGCACACTTGAAGCGGAAGAACTTAGAGCTGAGTTAATTGAGGGCTATCAGGCTAGGGCAGAAGAAGGTGCCGAGATAAATAGAGAGTGGGAGCCCGCTACCTTAGAAGTTCCTTGGTAGCAACTTCAACTCAATGGCGGTAGGTAGTAATCTTACCGCCTTTTGTTTTCCTAAAAAACAGTGCATAGCGGAGTGAGGTAGGTTTATGCGTTGGCGTAAGTCCTCAAATCTAGTATGTAAATATACTCATTTTGCTTCTCAAAAATAGTTCTAACGTTGTCCACAGTGCGGAGCAGTTTTTTGTAATAAAAATAGCCCAACAAGAATGTTGGGCATCGTAGCCCGTTGAGCTGGGGATATCTTTTTTGTATCCGTGGTGGACGGTAGAACTTTTTTGCGGGTTTGGTTATTTTCGGCATTTTAAGCAAAACCCTGCTTCGGGATACGCATCAAGACGCTTTCGGGGTATTTTTGATTTGCAGTTTGCGCACTCGCCATATGTGCCCTTTTTGATGCGTTCCAGCGCCTCACCAATTGCTTCTAATCTAAGCTCATATGAATGCTCAACTGGAAGGCGCGTCAAATACTCCTGTACTTCATCCGCCTCTTCTTCGAGGTTAACATTAGGATCTTCGCGGTTGTACTCCGGGTATTTGCTATCCCAGTCCCCTTTCACTGTAGGATCCTTTGTGGCAAATGTCTTGAGAGAGGCCTCAAGCTCCCCTTTCGTTTTTTCTAGTTTATTCTTGAATTTTTCTAGGTCCACTTTATTCATACGCCCAGTATATCAGGAAAAAAAAGAACTGCCAACAGGGGTTGGCAGGTTGGGAAGATTGCTTCCCATATGCGTACGCGATAATAAAAAATGATTCCCAAGCTAGAGGCGCGTGGGCCGAGCTAAAAAGAAAGAACAAGGTTTGGGTCTCTCAAGGACCTAGTAACCTCTCTCCTTAGGTGATGTGGAGGCCTTAGGCCCTTGAGAGGAGCCATTCTGACCGGTATCCTTTAGGGAAGCCGGCTTTTGGCTCTTGCCGATCGTCGGGATTTCCGAAAGCCAGCAAGAGCTGACGGTGTAAAGAACCATCCTGTTATTAGTATAAGGCGGGCCGTTATTTTTGTCAAGTTCTTACCTGGGGATAAATTGGGGATAATTTAAGACAACCGCAATTGTTTTAAATTTTGTTCATAAAGATACAGCGCCTCCTGATTTTGAGGTCGCGGATGATGGAATACGAGCGCGTTGTCGTCGGCTATAAATTTGCCGCGCTGAATCTTACGCATCTGCAGCGTTTTGAGGGCCGGCTCTAGCCCGCGCGATACAGTTTTTGTAATTGCGTATTCCGCGAAGTAGCATATTGCGTAAAGAAGGCGCGGCTCAAAACTCAGCATATTTATATTTATAGTATTTTTCCGGGAAAAATTAGGCAAATAAGCAGTTGCCCACGTCATGTTTCGTTCTGCTATGCGTTCATTTATTTTTCCCCTATTCCAAATAGGCAGAAATGTGGAGCATATATGGGCGGAAAAAAGGTGCTTCGGCCGCAAGGAGGGCTCTGTATCGGCAATGTAATGATTCAGGCAAATTCTGTCACGGATTTTTCCTCCATGCCGCCTTTTGCGAAGGATGTGCGTGAGCGCGCTTACAAAGACCCTAGTTGTCCATATATGGCCTCCTTTTGCGACAATAAGCACATCAATATCGCTGTTCTTATTGGTCGCGTGGAGCGCAAGGGATCCCGTTATAGCGATCATCCGCACGTATGGCAGGAACGATATAATTTTGGCTATCCGTCTTGCAATGCGCCATTTTTTTATGCCCGCCTTGCCCCTCTCTACCCTTTTTGCGTAGGCGTCAGTATTTTTTTTGAGGAAATAAAACCCCCGTCTGCGGTCAACGTAGGCGCTCAAAAAAAACCACTCGCTATCTAATATTTTTAAGAAATTGCTAAATGTTGTAACGGGCAAGCCGGGCGTTGCCACAAGATATTTGTATAATTCAATTTTTGTGAGAGGCACTCCGCCCACCGCGTCATAAAAAGCGAGTGTATGAATTATGGATTTTGAAATAGGGGTCATTTTAGGGCATCCGCCGCCGTTCTAGCCGCGTCTTTGGATGTCGCTACGATAAGGTGCGTATCTGACAGCATCCAGTCTATGGACGTTGTGGATATCGGCAAATTCACGAAATGGGTGCCGAAGTTTTTGTATTTTCCGACAGCAAACTTTTTGCTCGCGGAGTAATCTGCCGGTTTTTGGATGTTGTTGAGCACTAGCGGAGCAAGATCGTTAATGATTGTTTTTTCCCACTCCTCCATAATGCTAAGAGCTGTATCTTTTGTTAGCGCGCCTTCCCCGGGGCCTGGGAATTGTATTACAATACCAACTCTTGGCCCGTAGCAGGATTTATTTAAAATTCCGGCTTCGCCGCATAGTTCTTGTGCTTCTGCTCCTTGAGAATAAAGATATATTGTGAAGTTTTTATGGTCGTAAAGTATGGGCGGAGCGTCAATTTGAAGCACTTCAAAAATCTCCGAGAGAGTCAGGTACCGTATTTTTTCGCGAGTAGAAAATTTTACAGGAATATATACGAGCGATTCAGGAGGGAACTTTGTTTCCGCGAGGGCGTCAATCTCGGGCTTTAAATCATCATAGGTAAGACCCGAAAGTTCAATTGTTTCTATTTCTATGGATTGAATAAGGGCTTCCGGTAGGGGCTGTTCGTTGGTTTTTGGCGCGGGCTGAGGAGCCGGGGGCGCTTCGCGATCGGAAATTTTCCAATATATGCCATAGCCAAGGCCAATAATAACTACGGCCAAAAATCCCGCAAGGAGAACAAACCTTGTTTCTTGTTGACGTACCTTATGAAATTCAGTCTTTGGGACCGCTCGCCTCGTTTCCGAGTCGAAGCGGGCC
>JBASTI010000075.1:0-23975 GCA_049274815.1 Candidatus Spechtbacterales bacterium
CATCAAGAAGGGTGGCGCGGCCAGTAACTTCTGGTTTTAATAATGCGTTGCTCATACAAAATTATAGGGCGGCCAGGGGCCACGAAACACAAAATGGAGCGTCGGGAATTTTTTAATTAAGCGTTCCATTGTTTTTTGAAACTCGCTTATTTTTTCTTTTCGTAGAAGAAAAAAGCCGTTCAGGATCATGGACTCTGATATCCCCGTTAATTCTTTTGCCAAAATTTTCCCGTGCGTTGCGGTTTCGGCATGCCGATTCAATGTTTGAAAAATAGACTCCCTCAACCCCGCCAATGTCTTGTCCTTCTCTTGTTTTATGCGTGTTGCTACTTCAATTGAAGCAAAATATGCCGCTCCCTCATTCATCGCTTGCATCTCTTTTTCTTTTTCCCGAATCACTTTACTACTAAGTCGGATATTTCTCTCCAGTGCCCTTGCGTCCTGTAAAAAAACTTTGCAATGCCATTCCTGTTTGCCCTCGAGTTTCTTGAGTGTGCTGGAAAATCGATCGTAGTGTAAGGAAAGAGAATTCAAAAGATCCACTCTTCTGCTAAAAATTGTGCCGAACTTCAGCGGGATAACCGGCTGGCGCTTGTCGGATCCCATTGCCTCCTCAAGGATCGCTTCATGAATCCGCGCCTTCTCCGCAATCCATAGAATATCGCTCTGCGCTTTCTTCTCAATATCTTCTCCGCTAAAGGCCCTTGGAGATACTACACTGACTACTGCATCGAGATCCTTATACGCTATCGTAAAAACTCTTTCGCTTCCTCCTATTCCCTTGATCGAAAACGGCACAGAGCTCTTTTCTCTTACGCAGTAAAGATACAAGGCCATATTCTAATACTCTTCTATTCTTGTGTGCCAATACCCTGCGTGTCGACCCTTTTCCGTAACCCTTTCCGAGCATAGCCGCGCATACCACCCTTGGCGTCAAGATCTACTTCATACAATCCCAAAAGGTCCATTCCTTCCGGAATAGATTTTTTCTCAACGATTTCAATCGCAACTGTCCAGCCGGTATCGGACTTCTTCACTCCAACGACAGCTGGGTTGGTAAAGCCACTCAAGCCTGCGAGTTCCTTTTTCGCCTGCTCGCTAATAGTTTTAAGATTTTCCATAGTAGTTTTGCTCTTCGAATGAATGGGGCTCGACCTTTTGTTTACTTCTTAAAAGCCATCAATCTTTTTAAAATCTGCTCTTCGATTTGGCGGTACTCATATTCTTTAATCTGGCCGGTTTCAAGTAGGGTCTGGGCGTCGAAAAGTTCGCGCTGAAGTTTTTCCGGGGCGTCTTGCAACTCCGCGTCTGCCATATCGCGGATCTTTTTTAGAATTCCTATAAACCCCGTCATGGGGAGCATTAATAAATCGTCAATAAACAGCATAGGCTAGATAGCAAGCTTTAATTCTACAAAATTAAATGGGGGGATTGGCCCGACGTAAAGAAATCGAACTCTCGCTCCATAGCTATTTCGCAACAGAGAGACTTGCGTGTCAAACTCTTTTTCGTTCTTTTTGGGTACGAGGAACGCCGCGCTCAAAATCATCGAATCCCCCATCCGATCTCTTTCTCGAAAATCTGCTGACAACTTTTTAAGCGGCCGAAGGATCTTCGTTGCTTCTTGCTCGCGCTTCTGAGCGAGCGCTCTGGCCAGCAGTTCTCCGACTCTGGCAACCTTGAATTGATTTGGACTTTTCTCCGCTTCTTTTTTCGCTTTCTGAATATCGCTATGCTCCAAAACTAATTCCGCGAAAACATCCTTCATGTTCTCCCACAATGCCCGGAGTCCAAGCTCCACCTTCCCCTCAACTGCCGTGAAGGCATCTTGAAGTTCCTTCTTCTTTGCCCGCAGTATTTTTTCGCGAAGATGAAGGGCCGCGCCATTTTCCGCCACTGTGCCGAAACGAACCGGCAAAACATCATATCCTTTCTTCATCACCTCTTCTATGGCTTTTTGATGCGCCATTAAGTATTCTCGCGTAAAAGGAAAATCTTTTATTTCAGAGTCGCTGACTACTGCCGCGAATTCTCCGTCGACTACGCTATACACTTCTTTTCCCTCCTGTCCCAAAATTCCGAATCTAAGCGGTCTTTTTTCCTTTATAATACAGTAGATATATTTTCCTTTTGTCTCGTCCATATGCTATGCGTTCTAAACTAACATTGCGCTTTGCACGTCTTTTTTTCTAAAAGAATAGGGGGTATTTTTGCCGGCGCAGGGACCATTCAGAGCATCGAAAGACTTACAATACTGTTCTAGGGTTCGGTACGCTTGGATTATTTTTTTCATTTCCCCGGCTGTCTCTTGGCTTCCCCCTTGCTTATCGGGATGATACTTTTGTGCAAAAGCGTAGTATGATCGTTTTATATTCTCAAAAGTTGACTGCTCCCCGAGTTCCAGGGCTTTCCGGGCTCTATCTATAAGTTCAAAGTTGCCGATCTTGAAATTAACACTCGTAAAACTATAGGGGGGCATAGGCCCTATATATTTGAACCGTAATTGTCCTTCATACGTTGCTCCCAATTGCGCCATTTTGGCATCAAGTTCTGACTCCTGGGATTTTCCTATAAGAAGCGATAGGTTCGCTATCATCTTTTCGTCAGTCAATTTATTTTCCCTAACATCATGCAATGCATTTTTAAGTATCGCGCTGACATTTTTAAAATACTCGATTTTCTTTGACTCGGCTCTTTCATATAAAGCTTTCCCCAATCTTGCGCCCTTCCATTTTTGGATATCGGGGTTTGCATGAAAAATCTCATTCAGGACCCGTTCTTTATCCCAAAAAACTTGAAGCGCAAACTCGACTTTCCCAGAGATGCCAAGAAGTGTGGCCTTGAACTGCAGATAACACTTCTCAAGAATCTCGATTACATCTTCCTCGCTTTGCGCGATCATACCAAACGCCATCGGGACTACGTCGTACTCATTAAGCAGCGCTTCTTGCACTCTTTGATGGACTGCGGCGTACTCGGTTATCCGCTCTTTGGTCAAAGAATCAAAACTACCGGTTTCGATGGCGCTTACCGCTACGGCAATGTCTTTATGGGGGATAAAAAGAACTTCTTCGTTTTTAATTCCGATTCTCCCCAAATTACGATCTTTATTCTCATTAACAACGCAATAAATGTATTTCATGTATGAACTGTTTTTGTCTGATCCTCAATTTTTTGGATTTGCTCGTGAAACTTGCGCGGATTGCTGCCATCGCGGCTTTTTTTGCTATGGATTCAATATCTGAACCATTGAAGCCCTCGGATATTTTTGCAAGTTCGGAAAGATTTACGTCTGGCGCAATCGGTTTATTTTTCGTATGAATCTCCCATATGGCAAAACGGGACTTCTCGTCCGGTTTTGGAACTTCTAAAAGAAAATCGAAGCGTCCGGGACGCAAAACCGCGGGATCAAGACGGTCAAGCCGATTCGTTGCTCCCAAAACCATAACTCCCCTAAGCTCCTCCATCCCGTCCATTTCTGTCAAAAATTGACTTACCACCCGCTCCGCGACTTGCGAGTCGCTTTCGGAGCGCTTGGGGAGCAAACCGTCTATCTCATCAAAAAATACAATGCAGGGCGCGGCTTGGCGGGCTTTTCGAAAAACTTCTCTCACTCCTCTTTCCGACTCTCCGATGTATTTTGAAAAAAGCTGGGGCCCTTTTATGGAAATGAAATTTACGCCGGATTCTGACGCAACTGCTTTCGCAAGAAGCGTCTTGCCGCAGCCCGGAGGGCCGTACAGCAAAATTCCCTTCGGCGGCACAACGTCTGCCTCTTCGAAAAGTTTCGCGTAACGAAGAGGCCACTCTATCGTTTCTTTCAGTGTCTCCTTAATATCATTTAATCCCCCTATATCCCCCCACTTCACATCCGGAATTTCGGTGAAAACCTCCCGCAGGGCAGAGGGCTCTACATCTTTCAATGCCTCCCGGAAATGATCCATGCGAACCTCAAGGCTGGCGAGGGTTTTATAAGGAATATATTCTCTTTCAAATTCTATTTCTGGCATAAGCTCCCGCAGCGCTGCCATTGCCGCCTCCCGGCCCAGCGCCTCGAGGTCCGCGCCTACAAACCCGTGAGTTATCTCTGCCATGCGCTCAAGGTCAACGTCTTTGGCAAGCGGCATACCACGGGTGTGAATCTCCAAAATCTCTTTTCTTCCATGCTTGTCCGGAATGCTTATTACAATTTCGCGATCAAATCTGCCGGGACGGCGCAACGCCGGATCCAAAACATTGGGGATGTTCGTAGCGCCTATCACGATTACCTGTCCTCTTGATTTCAATCCATCCATAAGAGCAAGGAGCTGGGCGACAACCCTGCGCTCCACCTGCTTTTCGCCCCCCAATTCCTCGCGCTTAGGAGCGATGGAATCAATCTCATCAATAAACAAAATCGCGGGAGCATTCGCTTGCGCTTCTTCAAACACATCGCGCAGACGCGCTTCGCTTTCGCCATAAAATTTCCCCATAATCTCCGGTCCCGTAATACTTGTGAAATAGGCGTCCGTTTCATTTACGACCGCGCGCGCGATTAAGGTTTTCCCGCAGCCGGGAGGGCCGTGAAGCAATACGCCTTTTGGCGCGTCAATGCCCAATCTTTCAAAGACCTCGGGATATTTTAATGGAAGTTCAATCATCTCCCGAATCTTTCGAATCTCTTTCGAGAGCCCGCCAATATCTTCGTATGTCACCCCCACTCCCCGCTTTTCTTCTGCCTGACCCTTGATCTTAATACGAGTCTCGGACCCTATAATCACCGCGCCCTTAGGGTCGGAATCTTCCACTAAAAAATCCTGAACTCTTGAGCCAAAAAGAACTACTCGCAATTTATCATCCTCAATGACCGGAGTACCGTTGAGAAGTTTTGCCAGATACTCTTTATCTTCTTCCGAAGTAGCGGCATACGCGGAGGTAAGGGGCGTAAGCACTATGGCGCTCGCTTGGGAAGCGACAATCTTTTCAACCACAACCTTCTCGCCCAATCCTACCCTCGCGTTTTCCCGAATAATCCCGTCTATCTGAACAATTCCTTTCCCCCGATCCTCCGGATATGTCGGCATCACTTTAGCCACGGTCTCGCGAAGTTTCTTCTTGTGAGAGCCCGTGCCTTTGAGCCCTACAATATCTCCTACCTCAACTCCCAACTCCTTAAAGTACTGGGGGTCAAGTCGTGCAATTGTCCTTCCCGCGTCTTTGCTTTTTGCTTCGGCTACTTTGAGAATCATGATGTTATGCGCCTTGCTTCTTAAATCTTACTTCGAGCACTCCGTTTTTGTAAGAAACTTGCTTTGATACTTCATTAACTTTCGCTGGCAAAAGAATTTCTTTTGCGAATTTCCTTTGGCCATCGGATGCTTCCACGGTTAGGATGTCGCCCTTTATATTCAAGGCAATACTCTCTTCGCTCACGCCGGGAAGTTCCGCTACCACAACGACATGATCCTTTTCATTAAACACGTCCGCGATTGGTTCTCGCGTTTCTTCAACTTTAAATCCTTCTTTTGTTTTGCGAAGATTCCCAAAGCTCTCGACTCGCGGTTTTCTCCACTTTCCCTTTTCTCCAAGACCCGTTCGGATTGTAAAGCCATATACCCCACGCACGTCCTTTCTGCCTCCCAACCCATTTATAGCGCCCTCTTTTCTCAATTCTCCTCCCGCTTCTTCCGCTTTTTGAGCGAGCTCAATCAACTTTTCAATCCCTCCAAAAATTCCGCCCAAACTTAATTTCCCGATGCCGAAATCAAACTTCATTTCCTTTTTATTTTCCTTTTTGTGTACTTTTTTCGCCATATTTTTGCTTTATATCTTGAATGCTTTATGCTTCCTTAATTTCGCGAATGCCTTTCCCTCTGCATCCAATACACGCCAAGGAGATAGCCGGTTTGCTTCCCCTGCCTTCGCATTGGTCGCATGTTGCAAATGCCTTCGGGGTCTTAACTGCTCCAATCCCTCCGCAGCAGGCGCAAGGAATGCTGCGATTCAATATATGCCTTCCCCTGCCCCCGCAATACACGCAACGCATAGCTCTATCTAAATGATGCGTGCCATTTCCCCTGCAAACTGCGCACGTATTCACCAACAATCCGCCCGGAGATTGGGTGCCGCTTCCTTTGCAAAACGCGCAGTCAATTTTTTTGTTTTTGAGTAGTTCTCTCTTCATGGCTCTCATTTTAATATCCCAAAAGAAAGTGTCTCTTTTTGTTATAGTTTGTCCGGCCTGCGTTTTGGGAAATCACGATTTTTCTTTGTTGCAATCGCCCTCCTTTTGCGACTTCGCTCTTCCCTTTTCTTCTCAATTTGCACAATTTGAAATCCGTAAAATTGATGGAACCGCTTCTCGCGAGACATTCGCATACAAGCCGGACGTAATCGGTGCTCATGCTCGTTTCCCGGGCAATTCTATCCACCGAGGCCTCTCCGCCCCATTCCCAAATAACCCCTAAAATTTGAGATTCTCTGCCTCTCATAGAAGATGCTAAATTAGTACCCGACTACCACTCGCTGCTTTTTCCCTGCCGTCGCGATCGCTTTTTTCCCGGAAGAACTTTTACCCAACTTATTGCCGCGTAATTTTTCTGCCATATCGCCCGCCTGAAGCGAAAGCTTGGACATCTCGCGATCCACGTCTTTCACGCGCCTCAACAGCTGAACTCTTCTTTTCCGTATCCTTTTAAGCTCCTTCTCCAGCCGCGTTTTCTCATTCCCTCTCATGTACAAACTTAAAATCGCGGTAGTCGGAAGGGCTGGTTTACCGCTTTTTGCGCTAACCCTCAAATCATGAAGATTAGAAATGTCGCTTAAATCTTTTAGTATTGCTCTCATAAATAGTAAAGAATGATAACCTTGTTATAATTATGCCGTCGCTGTCTTGCCGCAGTATCTTAATATGAGTTCGCCCACTAATTTCTTGACTCCGGCTTGATGGGTCAGCGTGCCAAGACGGCTTGTTTCGGAAGCCAGTATATCTTGGGAAAGCTCGCGAAAATTGCGGTCCTGAGCTGAAACACAGCCATTAGAAACTTTTAAGGATTTTGCGATCATTATGCAGCTTCTAATCGTTGGCGCGAACTCGTACTTGCCGGATCTTCGTAACGCTCTCACGATATCCACAATTTTTGCGGAATCGCTCTTGGGAAGACCCGATTTTGCGGATGCGATTTCTACTTCCGTGGCCCGATCAAAATGCCCCAAATCCATCGTAACCATCCTATCCCGCAACGCGTCCTGGGCCTTGTGCACTCCGGCATATTCCTCTGGGTTGGAAGTAAAAATCGCTCGGAAATTAGGATGTACTTTGAGATAGTGGCGTTCTTCCCCTTCGCGATTTGACGGTAAATCCATAACCCCTTCCTGTAAAATAGAGAGCAAAATATTATTTGCCTCGGGACGGGATCTCGTAAATTCATCGTAAATCAGGGTAAAACCGTGTTTACAGGCAAGGGTCAACCGATTATCCATCCAACGTTTCTGGACATCCTCTTCAACTTTCAAGACCCTGGGAATAAAATTATCACGCAGGTACCGAGAACGATACCCGTGCTCTCCGCCAATTAAATCTGAAGTGGTATTTTCGTCGTCGCCATGAATAAGCACAACCGCTCTTCCGATCTTGTTTGCAATATGGAACGCCAGTGTTGTCTTGCCCGTGCCCGAAATCCCTCGCAAGTGAATTGGAAATCCCGCTTTAAGATATGTCAACGCGCGGCGAATCAAGCCCTTCACGTACGGAGTTTCCACAAACCCCGCGACAGGACGCGCTTCGATAATCGCTTGCTCCTCTTCTGGTGATAAATAAGGCATAAAAACTTCTGAACCTAATGCTTCGACCTTTGGCGTATTTCTAATTACTCCTTTTTTCTCTTTCTCCCCCTTTTCTTGGGCGCTACCTCGAAACCTTCCGCTCCAATGCCCTCCATCACCTCCTTAAATACAGCTGTTCTTCTTGCCGCACTACCCGCAAGGAAGTCCCGCGTGTTCTTTGACCTTTCTTTTCTTCTAGTTTGTATCGCTTGCATGAGCCTTTGGGAATTTTCCTTTCTCTCCCTATTGCTCCGCGTCAAAAAATCTCTAACGTCTTGGGCGGCTTCTTTAACGCTTTTTTCAACTTGAGTTGTCATTTTTTTACGTTTTAGATTTTAATTCTTGCTCGACCTTTTTTCGCAAAATTATTGTTATTACTGCGCCCTACAGCATTCCAAGGTCATAACAAGTTGCACAAGGAAGACCGGTTTGAGTATTTATTTCGCTGCCGCTACATTTTTCGCACCGTTTCTTGCCGGATATTCCATTTACCACCCCTCGCCCATCACAGACCCCGCAGGGAAGTCTGTGACTCGCGAAGACCCCCTTCCCCTTGCAAGCCAAGCATTTTTCGTACGGATTTGTTACTGCCACCTTTTTCCTTCCCTGACAAACCGGGCATGCCGAAAGTTTAGAAAAAATCCCAAACGGATCTATTCCTCTCCCCTTGCAAAATACGCATGTAATGTGAACTGTTTTCGTTGGTGACGCTCGTAGTGCTTGTTTCATATTTGTTGTTTCAAGTCTTGCGTTGCTCTTTTCTCCGCAAGGAAAAGCATGATATTTTTCCACTCCGATGCCATAACTTCGCGCTCTTTCTTAAAATTGTCCAGCATCCCCCCAACTTCATTTTGCATACTCGCCAGCTCAACCCTCACGGAATCGGCAACTTCTTTCTCGCGCCTCCCTTGCTCGCCCCTGATTCTTTCAAGCATTTGCTTAAAGTCCCGTATACGTACCTCCTTCCCTTTCCCCAAGAGTGATCGAAAACTATTTGCTACCGCCTCCTCTGTCCCTCTAAAATCGGCGAGCATCTGCTTTACGTTTGTCTCTCTTTTTTGTTGAGCAAATAAAATATCCTCCATCATCCGGCTAAAATCTTTTTTTCTAAGGTGCTTGTTTTTCGCTAAAATGTCCCTGAGCTCACGCGACATCTCCTCTCTTTTTTTTCGAAAATCATCAAGAGTCTTATGCGTATTTTCCACAATCGCGTTTACCATTTGAACTCTTGCCTCGTAGGCGTTCGCGATGTCCTTTGTAATATTTACGCCGGGCGGCGTAGTGCTTTGTTCCATATAAAATAAACTTGGAGCGGGTTGGGCGGGCATGCGCTCTGATGTGGTCCCGAGCAATGTCGAGGGACTATGGAAGGACTCCGTGTAAAAGAATGCTTCCGTAAAACAGAGAGGATGCCTCGCTCAACGAAAACTCCCGACTAGGCAGTTGCGGTAAGACCTACTGCTTCCGCGTACTTGAGGAAGGTTTCAACAGACGCGATGACTACGCGTGCCTCGAGGGCAAGCAACTCAATACCAACAAGAGACAAACGCGCCCATGCGTCTATCACGACTCCCTTGTCCAAAATTCGGTCCACAACCTCCACCAAGCTTGAACTTGCAATTGTTTTTTCTACAGCCATGGTAGTTAAATAATTAATTATTTTCTTCCCCCCAACCGACCTTTGTTATGTTGGGGGTTCTCTATCTAATATTCTTCAGCGCTTCATCAATCGATGCCTGGAATTCTTTGTAAAATTTTTCGTTCTCGTCTTGAATGGCGTTCACTTCGGAACGAAAACGCTCTCTTTCTTCGCTTAACCGCGCCGTTTGCGTATGCATATCCACAAGGAGCCATCGCAAATAAAGTACTGCGCTGATAAATAGAACGACCCAAAACCAACCGAGCGCTTTCTCATAAATTTCATTGTCTTTTTGCTTGAAAAAAGCCATGTATTCATACCCTAAGCTCTTATATATTCTCCCGGTCTTGCCGAAGCGCTAACTTGGGTGGAGGGGGGATATCTTGATAGCGCTTCGGCAAAGCTGGGAACTCCAGTCTTATCTATAGCTTGTGCAGGAATTGGTTGAGGTTATATATTCGATGCAAGAAGCGATCCCCTTGCCTCTCCGGCTATATCCGGAGTGCGGGATGCCTCGTATACGCACCGTCTATAACCCCTTTCCGCACAAGCTATAAATAAGGAACTTAGTTGCTCAAAATTTCCATTTTTAAATTGCGCACTCCGAAAGCTAAAGCTGCTTCTCGCGTAGGAAACCATACGTCCACCAAGCCATCCCGCTTCATCCTGTCCTCTACAATGAATGTTTTTTCTCCAAAGGCATCTTGCAACTTTATCTTTGTGCCGAAAGGAAGGAAATTTGCCGCGGCCACGCCATCCCTAACCTCTGTACCCGAAGCGGTAATGAATGGGGTGTCGTCTGTCTGATCGGGCGTGCTCGAATAGGCGCTAACCCTGACTATGCGAATGCCGGAAACTTTTTGTCTTGTGCTTTCCGCGTTTTTTCTAATCTCCTTGACCTTTAACGCGAGGAAATCTCTTTCGGCCCGCATAGCGCCTATTTCTTCCCGAATTACACGCAAATCTAGCCACAAGAACGCAGTAAAAACCGCAAGCATGACCATCATTACCGCATCAGCTATTTGGGATTTTACAAATGGACTAAGCATATATTGTGTTTTGCCCCCTCAAACGCATTATTGATCCTACTAGTTTCCGCAGTTTTCGTTTTGCGATTCCGCTTTCCTCGTCGCTAAATGATGCCGCTTGCTCGCGCATTTTTTGGATCTCTTTGCTTTGAAACGCAAGCTCGTTAAGAAGAGCATCGTATCGCGAATCAATAGGTGAAATATTTTTGTATGTGTTGTTGGGTATATAGAACATAGAAGTGAACAAATAAAAAAGAGCACCTGAAATTTAGGCCGACTCTTTTCGTGTACCACAAAAATTATATGTGATGACCAAAAGAGGGCAACTTTGAGGGCCAATTTTATACTTTGTGAAGTATGATAAGCAACCCTTAAAGCTCCTATCGCCGTTTTGATGCTCTTTTTTATCCCTCCGACCCTGCCTGCCGCTAGGCAAGCCTGCCTGCCGCTAGGCAGGCGAGGTCAGAGGGAAATATGGGGGGATAAAGGTACTTTCCCTACATCCCTATGATATCAGGTGGACGAAAACCCTGTCAAGTATATTATATTTCTTTTAGGAAACAGAGCGTTGAAAGATAAAGTATAACTGTATCAAAACTTACACAAAGTGTTTCATAAGTTAAACAAAGTTATACGCTGCAAGTAAAAACGGCCCTATAAAGCCATAAAAGTACTTGTGGATAACTAATATTGCTTGGGCTGCTATAATACAAATAGAAACAAGGTATTTCTGAAACGACACAACGTTGAATATGAAAATTACCCTAAAAAGGTCGAAAAATCGTAGTTATCAACAGAGTTATCCACAGGCCTGCCGGCAGGCAGGGTACCATCATGAAGACAAAAAATCGCATCCCTAAGGAAATGCTGCTTCTCGCGGAGTATCTACGGAGAATCCGTACGGATCTCGGACTTTCCATGCATGAAGTCGCGCGGCGCACAAATCTTACGCCAAGCTATATATCAAAAATGGAATCGGGTAATACCTTTCAGACTATAAGCGCCCATGGCCTTGTAGAGTTTTCCAAGTGCTACAATATTCCCATTGCTTTTATTATGGAGAAAGCGGGCTTTGTACCTGAAAGTGAAGATGATCTTCCGGGCCTCGCTTCGTATCTGCGCTTAAAATACAAAGCGCCGCATCAGGCGACGCAGGAAATGGAGATTGCATGGGATATAATAAAGAAAAAATATCAGATATTATAAAAATACCCCCGCAGCTGCGGGGGTATTTTTATAAATTAGAAGACAAAGAGGAGAGAAGTAAGGATGATCTGAATTAAGCCCCATCATAGACCCTCCACTACCCTCGGTTGCCAAACGAAATAACCGTAACCAAAGGAAGTGGAAGGCTCCTATCGCACTTATGTGCTCTTGGTGCGACTCTATCAGTCGACCAAACCCCACTCCTCTTTGTCATCTATAGTATATAATATCTATCTTATTCTCATTAAAACTGATGTCAATACTCCAAATAACTTTTAAGAAAAATGGCTAAAAATAGCCATTTTTCTTGTTAGGGGAAATATGTTATCCACACTGTAAAAATTTCCCTCCCCTTACCCTCTTTTGCCTCAAGGGGGCGATAGGATATTGAGCATCCCCTTTTCCGAGGCAAAAGACCACCGAAAACTTAATTATCCTATCGCATTTCCCTACTCCTTTTATTATATCATGAAATACCAAAAATGTTGTCAACCCCCCAATTATTGACAATGCCGCTAAAATAACTCAAACTGTCCTACAGAACCTTGCAAGGGAGGAAAGCATGACACTTCCCCATATAATTTCCGCGAAGGATTTTACCCGGGCACAGTTGGACGCATTGTTCGAGAGAACAAGTAGGATCAAAGTGGGGTTGAAAAACCGCCCCCCCATACCCTCATATCGCCTTGGGGGTAGAACAATGGCTCTTTTATTCGACCAGCCGTCCTTGCGCACCTCAAGCTCTTTTGAAACGGCAATGTACGCTCTAGGCGGCAACTGCGTCACTTACAGAAATGCCTCTCGCGAGTCGTCCATCGCAAAAGACGAATCCCTGGAAGACACCATAGAGATGCTAAGCGGCAACCCAACCGTAAGCGTAATTGTTCTGCGGCATCCCGAAGCAGGCGCCGCGCAAAGAGCGGCCGCTGTAAGCAGTGTGCCCTTAATCAACGCCGGCGACGGCACAGAGCACCCGACACAAGCCCTTGTAGATCTTTTCACGATACAGGAGGCGCTCGGGTCGATAGAGGATGTGCGCATAGCTATAGTTGGAGATATAAAAGCGCGTACCGCTCAATCACTCTTATGTATACTATACCCTTACTCGAAGACGAATGTCATCATCGCCTCGCCCGGTGAACTAAAACATAATTCGCTAACGATCCGCTCGATAGCCCCGTATGCACATGTTCTTTATGTCCTACGACCGCAAATAGAAAACTGGCACAAGGACATAGAAGATCCGAATGCGCGTCAGAAAAAAATCGACGATGACTTAGACGAGTACTACGACCTTTGCACTGTTGACAACGATGTCCTCGCGCGCATGCCCAAAAAATCCATAGTCCTGCATCCCCGCCCTCGCGGTCCAGAGCTTCCGACAGAAGTTGACTCCGACCCTCGCGTCCTTCATGCGGTACAGGGCAGAAACGGCGGACCTGTACGAATAGCCCTCCTTGAAATGATGCATTCCGGCGAATGGCAAAGATTAGCCAAGTCAAAGTAATCAACCAAAAACACCTCCCCTTATGAGGTGTTTTATTTTGAGTGACCTATTTAACTTGGGAGACATAGGGGATTTGAACCCCTCCTAAGAGCTCCACAAACTCTTGTGCTACCACTACACCAATGTCTCCATGGAATATGACCGTGCCCCCGAGAGGAATCGAACCCCTATCAAGGCCTTAGAAGAGCCCTGCTTTATCCATTAAGCTACGGGGGCCTGCCTACCGGCAGGCAGGCGTTGACCTAGCATACCACATTTATCGAAATGGATCAATGATCGGAAGATCTGGGGCCATTCCCTTTCTACCTTCCAGCTCCTCCACTGTTTTTTTGAAAAGCTCCGCGTTTACTTTTGGCACCACGACCTCAACCATTGGGATATCAGTCGTTGTTCTATACGCTTCTTTATAAAAGAAAAATCCTCCCAATAAAAACACAATGACAATGCCGGCGAGTATCACAAAAAATTCATACTTTTCAAATAAAAATGTAAGATCTCTAAAAAACCGCGTATTTAATTTTATGGACTTTGTTTTCATCTTTTGGTAAAAACCATAAGCTGAATTGTTGATTTAACTTTGCCGGGTTCCGCGCCCTCCACCCCAGGACCCTCTGAAACATTAAAACTCTCAATGTGCGTGTAGTAGGAAAGAGTGCCTACCCCCTCCAAAAACCTTATAATCCCCGAGTAGGAACCCGAAATATCAACATTGAATGTTACGCCGGGAAGCTTCTCTATGGCCGCGTCTTCGGCCGGCACCTCTCGGCGCCTCGCCTGCCTCAACGCAAGTAATTCCTGATCTATAGACTCTTGCGTTACTTCTTTCAAAATCCTGACCTCGTATGTTAATCTCGCCTTTTTCGCGATATCTTCAATCTTTAAAATAAACTCCAAAACGTCCTCGGTCACAAGAAGCGAGGAGACAATCTCTCCTCGGTTTTTTTCGGCCTTTTCCAGCTCCTCTTTAATCCGCTCAATCTGCTCCTGCTTTTTTTCGCTAGATACAAGTTCTTTGCTTTTTTCTATGTAAAGATTTTTTGATGACGCTATTTCTCCGAACAAAAAATAACCCCCGTAGCCAAAACCAAACAGCCAGACAATGGCGATCAATAAAAACTTTGCCCGGGTTTTAGATGTCTTATTGCCCATCTATTGAAAAATTAAAACTAAAGACAATATCCCGCTCTTTTATGATGTTAGAAAGGGGTGAATTTATGTTTTTAAAAACTTTTGCTTTCTCAAGATTTTCTTTGAGTTTGAGCACTCCCGATCTTTCATCGGCATGCCCCGATATCGCAAGATTACCGCCCTGGTATGTAATGCTTTTCATTTGAGTGCCTTCGGGCATGAGAGAACCAATAACGCGCAAAATATAAGGGAAATTAAACGATTCTTTTTTCCTTATTTTATCTATACTGACAAGCGCGCTATTCAATTCGCCTATATCCCCCTCAACAAGCTCCACTAAATTCGCTTTTTGAGTTTTTTGCTCCGCTACGAGCCTTCCCTCAAGCGCCGGAATTTGCAAATTTATATATAAAAGCACATTGTACATTAAAACTAAAAATATTAACGATAAAAAGAACATAATTCCCCCAACCACAAAGAGGAGTCGCGTAATTATCTCCTCGTGAATTATCTCTCTTTGATATGGCGGCAATAAATTCATGATGCTAAACCAAACGCCGTGGCGTATTTTATAAATTCGCCGCAAACCGACTTTTTTTCCGCGCGCGGCGGCGCGGCTATATTTACGAATGGGTCGGCGATTTCTACGGATATTTTGAGGGACGAAGCCAAATGCTCAGCGAGTCCTCTCATGCAAGCTCCGCCTCCCGCAAGAAGAATCCCGGAAATACTGGGTTTTCCATTATGAATATGAGATTCGTGACTGCTGTAAAAATCCATATACTTGCCTATCTGCTGCTTAAGGTCGGTTATCGCCGGGATAATTGCCTCAAAAACTCTTTTATCCATATCCCGGTCAAGCCCCACCTTTTTCTTCAGGCGCTCTGCCTCATTTTGGTCTATTGCGAGATCGCGCTTGATATTTTCCGTCATCATGTTTCCGGATATTTGCATTGAGGAAGTAAACCTAATGCCGCCACCCGCGTAAATTATAAAACTTGTCCGCGTATGGCCAAGATCAATTATAAGTACCGGCATGTCTTTAACGCCTTTTTTGACAAGACACCTTGTCAATGCCAAAGATTCAGGTTCGAAGGAAAAAGGAACAAGACCCGCTTCCACAAAAAGACGGTTATAAGAATCAACCAAATCGCGGGGCGCCGCGCTTATAAGGATATCAAAATGTTCACTGCTTTTTTGAAAGGACGGTATAATCTCCCAATCAAAATATACATCAGCCAATTTCATGGGGATATTCGCTTCTATCTCCCGTTGTATGGCCTCTTCGATTTCTTCCTTCTTTATCCTTTCAAGCTGCGCTATGTGCAAAAAACTTTTCTGCTCTGGGAGGGAGCAAGCAACATAGCGTCTCCCGGACGACCCCGTTTTAAGATTACTTACGGCCTTGGCAATTCGCAGAGCTAACTTTTTTTCCGAAATAATTACTCCGTCTTCCATAAGTCCTTCCTCTACGGTCTCCTCTCCAAAATTTTCCAAATAAAACCGCCCTTTCTTTTTTGAAAGATTTGCTACTTTAATGGACCTGTCCGACAAGTCCAGCCCAAAGGGCTCTGGTGTTATTTTGAAAAGTGTTGGAAAAGTCATTGTTCCTGCCAGCTTATGATGCTGGCTCCCGAGCTTGGTCCGCCAGAAAAATCGGCATCGCGCAGGCCAAGGTCATAAATTATCTCTGCGTTTGAATCTAGGCGTATTCGCCTGCCCGCAATCGATGTTATATCCGCGTTGGAGCCGATTACGACTGTGCCGTTGGGCGCGTATACCGCTCCCGCAATGGGATTATTTGAATCCAGCTCAACCGCGGTGCCGCTTGTGGATTCAGAAAGAAACATAATGTAGCCTTTCGGGGTTAGGGACGTAGCATGGACTTCGGAATTAGAATCAAAATCTACCTCGCCCCCCACGATAATTACGGTCGTTGAAGCGCTAAACCTATTATCCAAAAAAATCTCCGCGTTGGAATCCATTAAAAAATTTCCGGTCACATGTATTGGGCCCGTTACCGTAAAGTCAGCGTTTGACTTGATTGTAAGATTTCCCACTATTTTTCTAGGCCCAAGGGCATTGGATCCTTGATCGTACTCTACGTTTCCCGCAATGGGATTATTATTTACATTTGCCGCGGCCTTCCAATAATCAATATCAACTTGGGGAAGGTCTTGGGCCGCAACGCCTTCGGTACGCACTCCCGTAACAAGCGGACGGGGCGTGGAAATGGTCCCCACTGCGCTTGCATCCCCCTGAATATCTGAATTACTATCCCCTGTTATATTTCCGTTTGAATATACATTGCCGATAACTCTTGAGTTGGATCCCATCTCGAGGCCAAGGTCCCCTATCTGCACCGCGTATCTAAAAACTCCGAGCCCTATGGGCGAGGCGTAAATCCGAAGTTCGCGAATTCTATCCAAGCGATCCCCCTCTGATACTATTGTAGCATTTCCCAGGAAATCTTCACTAAGCGTAGTGCGTGCCGAGGCATTTCCCACGGGGAAAATATAAGGATACGAAGAAGGAAGTGATTCTGCCGGATCAAAATACCGCAAAAGAATGTCTTCAATCCCCGCTTCTGACGCGTATATGGCCTCGTACGAATAGATAGTGTTTCTTGCCGCTTTTGCGCGATTCAAAAATACAAACACGGCCGACAAGGCAAGAGTCGAGGCAAGAAACATTGCGACCATGCCGATAAGTAACGCGATTATGCCTTTTTGATCCATGATAGTTAGTTAATAGCTTCTTAGTCTCGCGCTCGTCTGCACGGTTTGGGCAAACTGATATTCTCGCTTTTGGCTTATATTGCGGATTGTAAATCTAATCCGCGCGGATTCCTCCCCGCCTGCCTGCGCAATCCTTGTAAATTGGAGGCTCGTAATCTCTACGCCGGAAGGGGTCGCGCACGAGACCCCCGTAAGCTCACGCTTCACGCAAAACTTTCCTCTATCCAAATACATATCAGTGTATCCTTCACTTTCATCGGCCGGAATATCCCTTGCGCTTAAAAACGATAATTGCCCGGGGTCGTTTATAAAATCGCTTGTCGGCGTATATATAGACTGGGCATGGCGAATCTCAAAATCAAAAACTCTTAAAATAGCGGCGGCATTCGTCTGCACCTCTTCCTTCGCGGCCGACTTTGCGGTGGAAACAACCACCCCCAAAGTGAATTGCAGAGCAAGAACCAATACCAGAGAGAGGACGGCCGCGTATACAAGAAGCTCAATTAGAGTAAATCCCCGCATTAAAGTTTACTTTGCCAATTAGTTAGATAAGTCGTTAAACTCTTTGTCTTTGTAGCGCCTCCGCTTTGCCATTCTATATGCGCGGTAATCCGAAACGTGTCGGCGTCAACAGTTCCCCCGGAAGAAACAATATCGCTGCCCGCGTTCCTCTGCGCGCTATTTAAAACAATCCATCGTACGTATCCATCTTGCGGGCCGGGGTCGGCAAGGGAAAGGGTCCACGCGCCGGATGAAATCACCGGGTAGTAATCCGCGCCCAGAGTAAGCGAAGAAAGATTGCTCCAATTTTGATCTCGCACGCCGCGCACCGCTTCAAGCGCTTCAGATAAAAACGCGTATGCCGCTAACTCCTCGCGTTTCGTCCGTTCCGTCTGCGCTTGAAGGCGGAACAACTGCAAGATCGAGGTAAATCCCACAAGGATTACCGCGACAACCACGATTATCTCCACCATGCCAAGTCCTTTTTGATTCATAAGCATTATCTATACACCATCGTTCCTCCCCATACCCCGACCGTCGGCATGCCGCCTGCCGCGTAGGAAACAATTGCTCTTGCGTCTATTGAAATATCTACGGCCTTTTGGTTTACTCCCCGATCGCGGTGGATAGAGAGCGTTGTGTCATTCGCGTCAATATAATGCGTATGCACGCGCAAACTTTCTGCGTCTCCGTTCACATTTACACTCCCCTCCCAATCAAACTCCGTGCTTCCGCTATTAAAATAACTTGCCATTGAAATATTTCGCGTGACATCCGCGTTAGGCGGATCGAGAAACACGAGCCGAAGAGTTGTCGCCCCCCGAATACTCCATCCTCGGCCGCTTGTATCCAATAAATCAAATTCGAGATGCCGTGAGTCCTGGCTAGGGGGCGGGTTTATGCCGTATATCACGCGAAAACTGAAATCGTACTGATCGGCCGGCCCAAGCCGCTGCCCTTGATCGCTTGGGGTATTATTCCTTCCCACATATCGCCACGCGTCGCCTCCCTCGTAAGCAGGAGGAACAAACGCGGAATGCGCGTATCCTAAATAGATAAACCCCTCTGCTCCAAAAAACGCCCCTGTGGAATCCGGCAAAGAACGCAGGCGCAAAAAATATTGGGTGTTTTCCTGAAGTAAGACCGGCACAGGAAAAATAAAGGAGGTCCATCCAAAACTCGCCGCAAGCGAAGCGCCATCAACGATCCAACTTCTTCCAAGCACATTGCCCACGGTACTTGTCTCGCGTATTTCTAAATATATGTCGCTTGGGCTAGCCACTGTTTTTCTAAGATAAAAGTCCGCCTGCCGTACATATATAGAATCTGCCCCTGTTCTAAAACTCTGTGCCGGGTCGCCAAATCCGGAATTTGACGGGAACGAAGCAAGGTCGCCATCAAGGGTACCCGACATGTATTCAAGCGAGGTCGCGGCACAGGCCTCTCTAATTTCAATAGCTCCAGAGCTTGCGATGCATATAGTTACACTATTTGAAGTGTCAGACACGTTTTGTATAACAACAGACCCAAATTGTGACGTAGTGCCAGTAAGCCGATCAAAAATAATGTCGCTGCCTCCCCCGCCCAACTGTATGGCGCTTAAATCAATTTGCGGCGGCATTTCGAACTTTTCATTCTCCGGATCAGACGCGACATATGCGATGCCTGGGAAAAGCATATATTCATCCAAGTAATTGTCCATATGTACGCCAAAACTACGCTCTCCATCTGATGCCAAAGTACGATTTCGCGCCAGATTCAAAACACTCTCAAGTTTCCGGGCTTCAAGATCCACGCCACTCCTCTTATTAAACGATGTATAAACTCCGCCGGATATTCCGACTAATACGGCAGAAACCGCGAGAACTACAAGGATCTCAATGAGCGTAAATCCCTTCATATATTACCCATCAAAGAATACATCGGCTGAATCATTGATACCGCAAATATTCCGACTACCGCTCCGATAACCAACATCAAAATCGGCTCTATGATGGAAGAGAGATTTTTGGTCGCGCTATCAACTTCTTCTTCGTAAAATTCGGCGATACGCTTAAGCACGCCGCCAAGCGCCCCGGTCTCTTCTCCAACGCGCACCATCTGCGTAATGAGACCCGGGTAAATATTTTCAAATTTGGCTATAGATTCGTAAAGCGACTTCCCGCCCTTAACATCTTTATAGATCTCGTCTAAGCTCTCTTTGTAATAAACATTGCCGAGGGTGTTTCTCGTTATAAATATGCCCTCAAGGATAGGCACGCCCCCATCTACGAGCGAAGAAAGGGTCCGCGCGAAGCGAGCCGAATTTATTTTCCGCGTAAGGGTACTTAATATCGGGGCCCCTAACAAAAACCATGATAGCCACCTCTTCCCTTTGTTTGTGGCAAGCGCCCTTTTTAAAAAATATATAAAGACGGGGATCGCGGCAAAAATAAAATACCAGTACGCGGAAATAAAATTGCTTAAATTGATAATAACTTTTGTTAAAAAGGGAAGATCAGTATCGAGCTCTTCAAAAATATCGGCGATTTTAGGCACGACCATTGTCATCATAAGAGCGCCAATACCCCCCATCGCTACTACGATGACCGAGGGATACATGAGCGCGCCGCGTATACGCGAGCGCAAATCATACTCCTTTTTGAGATGATCCGCCAGAAGCTCCAAAACCTCCGTCAAATTTCCCGCGGCATCGCCCGACTTCAGCATACTTATATACAGAGAGTCAAAAATATCCGGATATTTTGCGAGCGAATCAGCGATGCGCTCGCCCTTTTGGATGTCCGAGGCAATTTTTGAAATCGCGGACTTGAAACGGATATTTTTTGTCTGCTTTGACAGGACATCGAGGGCCCGAGTTATAGAGACGCCCGCGGAAATCATTACCGCAAGATGCCGGGAAAACATAATTTTATCCGCAAGCGGCACTCCTGTCACGGCAGTCAATAGATTTGAAACGTCAAATTTTAAAAAAGAATAAGTTGGCATAGTTCTTACTCCAATGTAACTCTTAATACCTCCTCGATACTTGTAATGCCCTGGGCGGCCTTGGCAATTCCATCTTCTGCCATGGTGATCATCCCTTCCTTTCGGGCCCTCGCTTCCAATTCGTCAGATGAAGTTTGGGATGTTATCATATTTTTTATTGATTCTGTCACGAGAAGAACCTCATATATGCCAACTCTTCCACTATAGCCATCCGGGCATTTCTTTGAGGACTTCGGCTTATAAAAATCCAAATCGCTGAATTTTTTTGATTTTTCTACTATTTTATTTTCACATAAATGCGCCATTACCCGATCCGTATCTACATATTTTTTAATATCCTCAATATCGCTTGTTTTCAGGTTATATTTATCCCAGGAGTCGGGGCAAAGCTTTCTTACAAGCCGCTGCGCTATTATTAAATTCACGGTTGAAGAAATAAGAAATCCTTCCGCGCCCATATCAAGAAGCCGCGGCAGAGCGCCCGCCGCGCTATTTGTATGAAGGGTTGAGAGCACCAAGTGGCCGGTAAGCGCCGCGTTTATGGCAAGGCCCGCGGTTTCCGCGTCCCTAATCTCTCCAACCATCAATATGTCCGGGTCTTGCCTCACAAGCGAACGCAGGCCGTTTGCGAAAGTAAGCCCAATGTCAGGGCGCACTTGCGTCTGATTGATGCGCGGCATGCGGTATTCTATGGGGTCCTCCACGGTAGAAATATTTACGTCGGGCACATTCAGTATATCCATCATAGTATAGAGAGTCGTCGTCTTTCCCGAACCGGTGGGCCCGGTTACCAAAATCATGCCGGTTGGCCTTTTTAAGTTTCTGTGGACTTTTTCAAGGGCCTCGCCGGAAAAACCAAGCCCCTCTAAAGTAAATCCTTTCACATCCTCTCTTAAAAGCCGCATAACAACCTTTTCCCCGTTATACACGGGCAGTATAGAAACGCGGAATGACACCCGATAATCCTCTGTCTCTATCTTAAAACGGCCGTCTTGAGGAAGACGGTGCTCGTCCAGTTTAAGCTCGGAGAGAACTTTTATACGAGCGACGATACCGCCGAGCACATTCGCCGGCAAAGTCATCGCGTCGTGCAATATGCCGTCAATGCGGTATCGGACGATGACTTCTTTTTCCTGCGGCTCAATATGTATATCAGAGGCATTCTGCGATATCGCATGGCGTAAAATAGCGTCAACTATTTTTACGATCGGCAGCTCTTCGGCTTGCTTGGCAAGCGCGCGCGTCTCCGTTTCTCCTTTTTCAACTTGTAAAACTTTTACCGCGCCAGCTTCTCTTCCGATAAGATCCTCAAATTCCACTTTCAAGCTTTCCTGGTATTGACGCAAGGCGTTTTTTATGCTTTCTTTGTTAGTAAGACGGGGCAAAATTTTTAAATTCGCCTTCTTTTTTATAAAATCAATAGTCGCTAAATCTTCCGGGTCCAGCATCGCGACTTCAAGATTTTTGCCTTCTTTTTTGTAGGATATAATGTTATGCTTGCGGGCAATGGGCTCCGGAATAACCCTTAAAACTGCCGGGTCAATCGTTTCCTTCTCGAGGCCGACGTATGGAATACCCAAAATATACGCCTCAAGTTTCGCGAGCTGCTCTTCTGTAATTACGCCGCTTAAAACCAAAATACTCCCCAGTTTCTGACCGGTCTTTTCGGCTTTTGTTTCGGCTTCGTTTATCTTGCTCTCGGTGGCGAGTTCCGAATCCAGAAGAAATGCCCTTAATTGTTGATTTTCTACCTTCATCCCAATAATTTACTGCAATAATTCTTTTATCTTACTCACAACCTCCTCCAAATCGTAATTTGCCTTCACCAGATAATTTGTCGCGCCGAGTTCAAGCACTCTTTCAACATCTCTTGAGCTTTCGAGGTTCGTAAGCACAAGAACTTTTATGCCGCTGGTTTCCGGGTCCCCCTTCAGCGCTTCCAAAACCTCGAACCCGTTCTTCTTAGGCAAGATTAAATCAAGGAGAATAAGGTCTGGCTTCTCTTTTTTCGCAAGCTGTATTCCGGTTTCGCCATCGAGCGCTTCAAATATTGTAAATCCCTCCTGCCTCAATATCTCGCCTACTGTTTTTTGAAGAGTTGGTTCATCTTCAATGAATAAAATTTTCTTCATATATGGGCTACGAAATACGAATTTTGTACGAATATACGAAAGTTGTCGGCAACGGTTTCGTAGATTCGTAATTATTTAGTATTTCGTAGAAGTATTATTTAATTGGCAGTTCAAACCAAAATGTGCTCCCCTCCCCCTCTTTTGAATTGAAGCCGATTTTCCCGCGATGTAGCTCAATAAATGCCTTGGAAAGATACAGGCCGAGCCCTGATCCCTCGGTTCTATGGCGCATTATGTTCTGGGAACGGAAAAACTTTTGAAAAATATTGCGCTGTTCGTTTTTTGGTATGCCAACGCCATTATCCTTTACTTCAACTCTTACAAAAGGGCCCTTTCTTTCTAATGTAATCAGGACTCTTCCCTTCGGATTGATGTAGCGCACGGCATTATCTAAGAGATTTCCAAAAACCATAGAGATATATTGCTTGTCCGCGTATATATTCAGACCCTTTGTATTGTCCACAACTTCGAGTTCCACATTACTTGCATCCGCGAAACTTTTTATTTCGCGCACGAGATTGTTCGCCGCATCTGCTAGATCAAATTTTTCTTTTTTAAATGTGATTCTTCCCTGCTCAATCCTTGTAACATTCAAAAGGTCGTTCACAAGTTTTATCATCCGTTCATTGCTTGTCTCCAGGATATTAATATATTCAAGCTGTTTTTTTTCCAATTGCCCCACCCTTCCTGAAACAAGAAGGTCCAGCGACCACTTTATGGAAGAAAGCGGCGATCTCAACTGATGGGATACGATACTCACGAATTCTGTCTTCATGCGATTTGCCGCAACTATCTTGTCAAAGCTCTGAACGACCATATTGCCAATGGCAAAAATCACAATCGCGACGACAGTTACGCTAAATACGACAAACTGCGGCTCTATGAATCTTACGGCCACAAGGTGTGTCGCGATCATCGCGGTAATTGTGATAAGCCCCATCATCACAAATAAAAACTTGGGGCACTGCCATAAGCCCAATCCGTAGTCCCTGCACTCTTTCCAAAATCTAAGCTCGCTTATTATATTTTTTATAAAGCTCACATTTACTATTATATCACCGCGCTAGATTTACGGAAGTGGAAATTCTTGATATAGTAGCTCGTACCGGGGTATAGTGTAATGGTAGCACGAGTCCTTTGGGAGGATTTAGTCCCAGTTCAAATCTGGGTACCCCGACAAAATACAGGAACGCACTGTTCCTTGAAAATGAAAATAAAAATGCGGGAGGAAGGAAAATGAAAGCTGGACTTAAGGACGCAAGATTAAACTGGCTTGCAGAAAAAAATCTCAATATCGCTCAGTTT
>JBASTI010000076.1:0-2007 GCA_049274815.1 Candidatus Spechtbacterales bacterium
ATATGTCAATGCCAAAAGCCTTTGTCATTCTTCTCAACTGGAACAACTGGGATGAAACCCAGAAGTGTTTAAAGTCGTTATCGGCGGTGATTTATAGTGATTACGAAGTGATTATTGTGGATAATGGATCATCGAACGGCGATATCGAAAGCATCCAAAGTTTTTGCAAAACGGCAGAGGGGGGAATTCCTGTCTTTAACGCCTCGAATCTCGGCTTTGCTGGCGGTAACAATGTAGGCATAAAATATGCGCTGGCGCATGGGGCTGATTATGTGATGTTGCTTAATAATGACACAATTGTTGCGCCTGGCTTTCTGGCGGAACTTGTGAAGGCGGCAGAGGGGAACCCTAGCTCTGGTATTTTGGGTTCGCGGATTTATAAATACGGAACTAATGAAGTTGTTTTTGACGACGGAAAAGTAAATAAATTCCTGAACAAGGCCGAGCACGCTGCCAGTTATCAATTATCAACTGCCAACTGCCGAATTGTAGATTACATCACCGGCGCTGCAATGCTCGTAAAGCGAGAGGTTATTGAGCGAGTTGGCCTAATGCGCGAAGAATATTTTTTGTACTATGAAGATGTGGACTGGTGTTTGCGCGCAAGAAGGGCGGGGTATAAGTGCGTCCTCGTACCGACAAGTAAAGTATGGCATAAGGTTTCCGCGACAACCAAGGAGGGCTCGCCTTCATACATTTATTACCACACCCGTAATAGTTTGATGCTCGCAAAATTCAACGGCAGTATCTCGCAGAAAGTTGTAGCATATCTTAGCGGCCTATGGATTTTAGTTAAGCAGATTATAAAATTTTTTCTTCTGCCATCCAAACGAGTTTGGGCAAGAGCAATGGCAAGGGGAGTAATTGATTTTTACAGGGGTAAATACGGAAAATACGACTCAAAATGAAAATTGGCATCGATTGTCACAACTTAGAAGGACAAAGGACGGGAGTGGGAAGGTATCTTTGGAACCTGTTGAATGAATGGGCAAAGTCAACGGAAGCTGAATTTTTTTTGTATTTCAAAAATGAAATTCCCGAAGATATAAAAAGTTTGGTTCAGGTAGACAAGGGATTTGAATATACTCACGATCGTGAGAATATTCAAATCCCTAAATGGAATTTTAGACTACTCAATGGTAAGAGCAACGCGATTTTTAAGCATTGGTTGCTGCCGCGCGCGGCGGCAAAGGACAAGGTTGATGTACTTTTTTGTCCGGACTATGTTTTGCCATTTTATGCGGGGAATCGAACAAAAACCGCGGTGACGATACATGACATAATTTACGAAGCGTGTCCCAGGGAGTATTCGTGGCCGTCGTGGAAAGATAAAATTCTGCTCAAGTGGGTCTCAAAGCAGTCTGCCAAAAAAGCGGATGTTATCTTTGTGCCTTCGGAGTTTACAAAGAGCGAGATCCTTAAATACTACAAAGTAAATTCCAAAAAAGTCGTGGTGACGCTGCTTGCGCCCGATCCGATTTTTCAATCATATACCCACGATCGTGAGCGTATGGTCATAGAAGAAATGAGAAAGAAGTATGGCGTTCAAGATAACTATGTTCTTTTTGTGGGCTCAATTTTTAACCGCCGATTTTTGCCTCAAAAAATTCAGGCGTTTAGTGAGTTTGGGAAAAATCATCCCGATTTTCAATTTCTCATAGTTGGCGAAAATCATACAAAGCCATTGCAAGATATAGGTGCGTGTGTTGCGCGGGTAAACAAAGAATCGGGCCGTGCGGCAGTAATCTTAAAAAATTATGTGTCCGACGAGGATTTAGTTTATCTATACAACGGCGCCTTCGCAACCCTTTGGCTTTCAAGCTACGAGGGTTTTGGCTTGCCGGTGCTTGAGAGCATGGCGTGCGGAACGCCGGTAATTACATCTATGAAGGGCTCTTTGCCCGAAATTGCAGGCGATGCGGCGAGGTATGTCGCGCACCCAGAAAATCCTGAAGAAATCTCAAACGCGCTCGTTCATCTTATCCGCTACGATTCTTACCGCGACGA
>JBASTI010000077.1:0-14482 GCA_049274815.1 Candidatus Spechtbacterales bacterium
ATGATGGGCTATCAGGCAGAAGGCGCAGCGCCAATAGTGGAGGACAGAATCATAGAAAATCCTCAAACCATCGCAAGCGCGATAAGAATCGGCAACCCCGCAAGGTGGCAGGACGCTCTAAGGGCGGTTTCAGAATCGGGCGGAAAGTTTGATATGGTATCGGATGAGGAAATCGCGCGTTTTCATGCTCTTATTCCCATGCTATGTCCAGAAACTGCCTGCGAGCCGGCAGCAGCGGCTTCTGTCGCAGGACTTGCGAAAGCCGTGCGGCTTGGCGAAATAGAGAACAACGAGGATACAGTCGTTGTGTGCACGCTGACCGGGGCATTTTGGAAAGACCTAGACGCTTTCAAGCGAGGCAAGAGGCGCGCGGCCAGAGCGATAGACGCGGATTTTAACGCGGTAGAAAGATTTTTGAAGCTTTAACGGCTCATCGCGATGAGCCGTTTTATTTTTGGGAAATAAGTGATAAAGTAGAAATAACTCACCCCCCTGCCTGTCGGCAGGCAGGCCTCCCCCCTCTCTTACATTAAGAGAGGGGGTGAAGCTACGGAAAACGTCCCCTCTCTTAGAGTAAGAGAGGGGACAGCCTCCCTACGGGAGGCAGGGGTGAGTTATGAACAAATATGATTCGCGAGGAGATCAAAAAATTAATACAAAAAGCCGCGAATATTAGGGATGAAATAAAGGTAGAGTATCCGACGGATTCGGCAATGGGGGACTACGCAACGAATGTTGCTTTTCTATTGGGGAAAAGTATAAACAAAAATCCACAAGATATCGCGAAGATGCTCGCAGAAAAAATTTCATCTGACAAGAAGGCCCAGAAGATGTTTGAGAAAGTAGAGGTCGCGGGAGCCGGTTTTATAAACTTTAAGTTATCGAAGCAATTTTTGTCTGGCTATGCCAGATCTCGCGCAGCGAGACAAAAACATATTAATTTAGGCAAGAATAGGAAGTTAAATATTGAATTTCTTTCGGCAAATCCGACCGGGAAGTTTCAAGTGGGAAATGGCAGAATAGGATTTTACGGCGATGTGCTGGGAAATATTTTTAAGTTGGCTGGCTATAAAGTTACTAGGGAATATTATATTAACAATGCAAAAAGCAGTAACCAGATTCAGGAGTTGGGAAGGACCGCCCTAGGACTCGGAGATAAATACTTGACGCCATATGTTAAGGGGAAGATTGGGAGCTTAAAATTAAATGTAGCGGGGTCTGACCCCGCTACATTTGGTGAAGCGGGTTATCTGCTGGCTCAAGAAATTCAGAAAGACAATCAAGAATTCCTAGAAAAAATCGGCATCCATTATAATGTATGGACGCGCGAGGAAGAGGATCTTGCGCAAGGCGGCCTTATTAAGAAAACTTTAGCCCTACTCAAAAAGAAAAATCTTGTCTATGAACAAGACGGCGCGCAGTGGCTTATGACGACAAAGTTTCAAGACGATAAAGACAAGGTGATTGTGCGCTCAAGCGGCGAGCACGGATATTACCTTGCGGATATTGCGTACCATTGGGGCAAAATAAAGCGCGGATATAAAGTCATAATAGATATTTTCGGCGCGGATCATCAGGGGCATGTTGGGCCAATAAAAGTCGCGATGAGTGTATTAGGTTACAAAGGTAAATTTAATGTACTTGTATCCCAGCTTGTGCGGGCAAAAGGCGGAGGTAAGCTTTCAAAGCGCGCCGGCAACATTGTGGAACTTGAGGATCTTATAGACGAAGTCGGCGTAGATGCGGCAAGATTTTTCTATCTTATGAAATCTCTTGATACGCAGATGGAGTTTGATATGGACTTGGCGAAAGAGCAGTCCGCGAAGAATCCGGTTTACTACGTTCAATATGCTCACGCGCGGATGGCCTCTATATTGCGTAATGCCCCCCTCTCCTTACGAAGGAGAGGGGTCGGGGGTGAGGTAGTGAGCGAGCTAGAGCATTCCACCGAACTAGCATTGATAAAAATGTTCCTTCGTTGGCCCGAGGTAATTGAGGACACGGCGAATGATTACCAGGTTCACAGGGTGACTGCGTATGCCAGGGAACTTGCGACAGTGTTTAATCAATTTTATCGGGACTGCAAAGTAATTTCTGATGATAAGAAATTAACAGAAGCGCGGCTGGGGTTAGTAGTTGAAACGCAAAAAACATTGCAGGAAGTTTTGTGGACTCTTGGCATAAGCGCCCCGGAAAAAATGTGACAATTGTTGACATTTTTTAATAAATACTGTAAGATATAACATCTGAACATTGTCAATTAAATATAAAAGGCATAAAAAAGGAGGTTGCTATGGCCGCCAAGAACAGTGTCGTGAATGTGGATGTGTTCAGGGTGCCCGATGAGCGATTGAGTTGCGCGCCATTTTCTTTTGGCTTTGATACAACGCGCGAGGTAGAACCCCTGGAAGAGGATATATTCATAGGGCAGTCGAGGGCAGAAAGAGCTTTAGGAAAGGGGTTTGCGACCCCCGGGCATATATTTGTCGCGGGGCTCGACTCTATAAGCACCGCCCTACTTCGCAATATAGAAAAGAAAGCTGCCGCATCCATGTCAGAGCTTGGGACCTTCGATGTTGTGTGTGTGCACAACTTTGAGAATTCGGGAAAGCCCAGATTCATTGAGCTTAAAAAAGGACAAGCTCTCCTATTAAAAAGGGATACAGAAATGCTCCTTATGGAATTAAAGGAGAAAATCCCTGAGCGTTTAGAGGGCGATGATTTTAGGAAGTTGGAAAAAGATGTAAGAGAGCGAGTTGCCGATGAGAACAAAGACGCGTTGAGCAAACTTTGGAAAGAAACAGAAAATGTCGCCATCAGCGTTGAGGGGTTTGGAGAGATCGGCTGCTCGTACAACATAAGCCAAATGGGCATTAGTGTTTTTCCGATTTTACTGTCAGGTCAAAAGAGGCCAGTAACGCCTGACGAATACGAAGGTTTTAAAGAGTCCGATCGCGAAGAATGTGACAAAATGCGCGATCAGCTTGTGGCAAGAGTAAGTAAGATTATGCGAGAGACGCAAAAGCGCGAGCAAGCGGCGGAAGAAGAAATAGCCATACTGAAACGGGAATTCACAACTGCCCTGTTTAGAGAAAAAATCGAAAAGATACTTGTGGATTACGGAGATGCCATCGTTACTTTTATTGACGGCCTTTGCGAGCATACGCTAGCTCATATCAAAAGTTTCCTTCCGCAAGACAACAACGGTCCTTTCCCAACGGCTTTTCAATCGCACCCCGATCCCTTTCTGCCTTTCAAAATAAATGTATTTGTGGACAACAGCAAGACAGAAGGAGTTCCAGTCATAGAGCATAGGAATGCCGATTATGAGCGTATTTTTGGAGAGGTAAGATATGTGATGGGACCCGGCGGGGTTCCCTTGGGCGGCCACACAGTGGTTCGCGCGGGATTGATAAGCGAAGCAAATCACGGGGTTTTAGTGCTTTTAGCTGAAGATGTTTTTGGCAGGCCGGGTATTTGGGAGCGGCTTAAGGCGGTGTTGGAAACCAAGAGACTGGATATCGGCCGCGGCGCTATGAGTTTTTTCGGCAACGGAAACACGAGTCCCGAAACTCTCCATGTGGATGTGAAGCTGGTGCTCGTTGGAGATAGGCATATCTACAATATACTAAACAGTCCGGGCATAAAACAAAAGTTCGACGAAATCTTCAAGACGGTTGCGGAGTTTGACACGGAGGTTACGCGATCCGACGAAGTAGTCCAGCAACTTGCGGGGCTTATACGGCTATTTTGCGAGAGAGAGCATTTGCCCGCGGTTTGCGCCGATGGCGTTGCCGAGCTTTTACGATACCTTTCCCGAGTGGCGGGGGACCAAAGTAAGTTTTCGCTTGACGCTAGATCACTAAAAGAGCTTCTCAACGAAGCCGCGTGGCTCGCAGACGCGGCGTTCATAACAGGAGATAACGTAAGGAAAGCCATCGCCGACACGGCGTACCGCGTAAGTCTTATACGCGATAAAGTGTACGAATCCATAGAGAATGGCGACATAATACTCGCGCTTGATGGCAGTGAAGTGGGGCAAATAAATGGGCTTGCTGTTTACGACTTGGGTTATCTTGCTTTTGGTTGTCCGAGTCGCATTACTGCCAAAACCTTCGTCGGAATGGAAGGCATCATAAATATCGAGCGCGAAGCCGGGCTTAGCGGAAAAACGTACAACAAAGGAGTTCTTGTCTTGAGCGGATACATTGGATCAAAATACGCGCAAGAAAGGCCCCTATCTTTTTCTGCCACCCTTTCCCTCGAACAGTCGCACTTGGGAGTGGACGGAGATAGCGGTTCCTCAACCGAGCTTTACGCGATACTGTCTAGCTTGTCTGGTTTGCCTTTGCGGCAAGACATTGCGGTCACCGGTGCTGTGGGCCAAAACGGGGAGATACAGCCGATAGGCGGCGTAAATCAGAAAATAGAGGGCTTCTTTGATATAGCGAGCGCATTCGGGTTAACGGGAAGTCAGGGGGTTATGATTCCCCATCAAAACATTAAAAATCTTGTGCTTCGCGATGATGTGGTCAGGGCAATAAAAAAAGGAAGATTTCATATTTTTGCAGTAAAGACCATTGAAGAGGGTATGGAGATTCTGACCAGAAAAAAGATGGGCGAAAAAATAAAGAGAGGCGAGCACAAGGGGCAGTATCCCAAAGGGACGATAAACTGGCGCGTGAGCAAGGGGTTGGAAGAGCTAGCGAGTAAAAGTTCGCATAAAGAATAAAAAATACACCGACCGCAACGGTCGGTTTTTTGTTTGGAGGCTATTGACGGCATTTTCTAAATAAGCTATCAAGAAATGAGGTCTTTATTGGAATAGGCCTCGCAGAACTTTAACAAGGTAATAAACTGTAGGAGGAGGATGCCATGAGAGATACGAGAGATACGGAAAAAGATTTTTTGGAAAGCATCATAAAGCAAGACGCAGAGCGCAAAAGGACGGATGCCGCGGAAAAGAAAGTAATTACTTTTCGCGAATACATTGAATTACTTCGCGAAGACCCGTATATCGCGCAAAATTCTCCCGCGCGGCTTCTCGAGCTTTTACTGGATCGTGGCATTGAAGAAATTCCGGAACATGAACGCTGGCTGGGCGTCAGCAAGCGTTACAAGGTATTTTCAGGCGTTCTTTTCGGCGTGGATAAACCCATGCATGAGTTTATGGAATATCTTGGCACCGGAGCCGTACGTCTTTCTACCGGGAAACAGCCCGTAGTCTTTGTGGGTCCTCCCGCAAGCGGCAAGTCAACCGCAGTCAGCATCATAAAAAGAGAACTCGAGGCTTACAGAAGGCGGCCCGTATTTTTCATTAAGGGATGCCCTAAGCACGAGGAACCCCTTCATCTTC
Source organism: Candidatus Spechtbacterales bacterium (assembly GCA_049274815.1). Lineage (GTDB taxonomy): Bacteria > Patescibacteriota > Minisyncoccia > Spechtbacterales > HO2-43-30 > JBASTI01. The sequence goes on from JBASTI010000077.1 coordinate 5,357, forward strand.
TGCCGCGACATCTCCGGGCTGAATTCGAGAAAAAGTTCGGAGTAAAAATTGAGGGAGATCTTTGTCCGTGGTGTCGTTACCATCTTATGGACGCAGGGCTAAAAGGCGAAGATGGAAGCACTATAAAATACAAGGAAGCAGACGGTGTTATTCGCTGGTGGGATTTCCCTGTTGAGAAAATGACATTCTCTAGGCAAGGAGCACGGGGTATTGGCTCATTTGAACCCTCGGACGAAAAATCCCAGGATGTTTCCGAACTTGTCGGACGCGAGGTTGTGGGAATAAGCCAGAATCCTAGGTTTGGCCCCACGCATCCTCACGCATGGGATCTAAATGGTGAGATCGAGCACGGTGAGCGGGGCATAGTAGAAGCCCGCGAGATTTTCAAAAAGGGAATAGACGAAAGAATACTCTGGGTGTTTATTAATGTCGCTGAAGAAAAGGAACTCAAAGTGCAGGGTTCTAGCTTCCCCCATATATCAGTGGATACCGTAACGATTGGCCACTGCAACCTTGAGGGATTCAAAGATTTTTCAGCTGATAGCGGTCAAGAGGGTCTGCATAACCGTTTTTATGTCATTCAATTTCCCTACCCCCTAAGAGTAAGAGATGAGGTAAGTATTTACAGAAAACTCATCGAGTCGGAAAGCGATTACAGAGAACTTGGCAATTGCCATATTGCTCCGGGAACTTTTGAGCTCACAGCTATATTTACTATATTGACTCGTCTTAAGCCGTCTAATATGGGAATAAGCTCGCTTGATAAGATGAGGGTTTATAATGGCGAGAAAGTCCTCGTTGAGCTGAAGGACAAGGATCAGAATCCGGTTGACCTTAGAGCTCTAATCGAAGAGGGGCAGGCGGATGATGATATCGCAAAAAGAGAAGGAATGTTTGGCGTAAGCTCTCGCGATGTTCTCGCGGCGTTAAATACCGCTATAGTGCGAGAAGCGCACAATGGATGTCTCACGCCACTTCGCGCCATTCGCGCGCTTCGGGATGTGTTTGATCACAGAATGGGTTATAGTCCGGAAGAGGTCGCAAAATTCCGCGAACTTCTCTCCTCTGGAGAAGGCGGAAGCGTTATGGAGGAATACAGGGATTATGTGCTCAAAGCGGTAAGCCGCGCATTTTTGAAAGCGTATGATGATCTTTCGCGAGATCTTTTCCGACAATACATAGACGGCGCGGAATTTGTCCGTAACCAAACGCGAAGATTTGTCCGGGGCGAGATGAAAGACATCGAGCGGGATGATTTAACGGGTAGACCGAAAGACGTAGATACAGTCCGCAGATTCCTGCGGTCTATTGAGCAGCATATTGATGGCGTGGATGAATCCGGCGCTACTATATTCAGGGGGGAAATCCTTGAGATTAAGGGGAGCCCAGGTTTTGGTTATGATACATATCCACCTCTGCGCCAAGCGGTAGAAGAGAAATTACTTTCTGACGCCAAAGAAACCCTGAAGCTTGTTCTTGACCCTACGAGACCCAAGGATGAGGAAGCTAAAAAGCGAACGGGTGATCTTTTTGAAGAACTGGAAAAAACCGGACACTGCAAGATTTGCGCGGCAGAGAATGTTAAAAACGCAGCAGAGTTTTTAAGTGAGTAAATTTTAATGGGGCGTTTTTACATGCCCCTCTTTATTTTTCTTTCACTCGAATAAATAAAAGGAGGTGAGCAGTATGCCTATCACAGTTCCAGAACCAGTAGCGCAACGCGGGAAAAAAGACGCTAGGCGTCATAGGGATAAACAGCGCGAAGCTATACGGGAACGTTTGCCGGAAATTATTTCCAAGGAATCTATTATTACGCGCAAAAACGGCAAGACAGTAAAAGTACCTATACGTTCGATTGACATTCCTCATTTTCGTCCGGGGGCTAGAAAGCAGACCCCCGGTGGCCAGGGAGAGGGTGAGGGCGCGGGTGGTGTCGGCGTGGGGCAAGGCCCGGGGAAACCCGGCGATGTAATAGGCCGCCGGCCCGGGAAGGGCCAACCCGGGCCTGACGCTGGAAGCGAACCGGGCCAGGATTATATCGAAAGCGAGATCGATCTTGAAGAGCTGATTGCGATGATGCTTGAGGATTTGGGTTTGCCAAATCTTGAAAAGAAAAAAATAGCGGAGTTAGAAGTAATTTTTGGATTCAAGATTCGAGGAATAAGCAAATCAGGACCGAGGATTTTACTTGACCCAACGAGAAGTTCCAAGACGCCCTTTGGTCGTTTCTGGGCATTTCTTCAGATACTTCAAGATGAGACGGGACGCGATGAACTTACTTGTTTCAGCGCGTTAAAGAAAACTGAGGGAAATCTCGGCGAGGCGCTGGAGGTCCTTAGGGACCCCAATTTTTCTGCGACAGAAGACGAGGTTGAGCCCTTCGGCATATATCACGAGGAAGATCTGCGTTATCACAAAATCAAGGAAGATGTCCGGCATGAATCAAACGCGGTTGTGATAGCGATGATGGACGTTTCGGGATCTATGACAACTATGAAGAAGTATCTCGCGCGTTCTTTGTTGTTTTGGCTGGTAGAATTTTTGCGGACAATATATAACAAAGTAGAGATACGGTTTGTAATACATCACGCGACGGCGCGGCTTGTGCCTGAAGAGGAATTTTTCCACACAGCGGAGAGTGGCGGCACAAAATGCGCTAGCGCCTACGAACTTGCAAACAGTTTGATTGACTCGCAGTACCCCACGGGCATGTGGAATGTGTACGCCTTTCATTTTTCCGACGGAGAGGATTTTGAGCCAGAAGAGGCGATGCGGGAAGCAAAAAAGTTTTTTGACAAAGGTATAAATATGTTTGGGTACGGAGAGATTCGCGTTGATGAACATTACCGAAGCTACAGTAATCTATTCCCGGCGTTTGTCGAAAGTTTTCCCATTGTAGAGGGTCAATCACCAGTTGAGGGGGGTGCCATGAAAATGTATTCTGGCAGGGGGGACTTTCCGTTTATCGGCGTTGTTATTGAGGGGAGGCATCATATATGGCCGGCTCTGCGGGAATTTTTGAAAAAAGACAGATGGTTAGTGAGTTAGGAGCATAGCAATGAAAAAGAAAGATTTGGAGCGTCTTAAGCGGCTCGAGGTGCGTATAAGAGAAATTTGTGAAGACATGGGGCTTCTCACTACGGATATTATGTTTGAGATAGTCCCGGCGCAGAGAGTGCTCGAGGGTATGTCTTATAATTTCCCTACAAATTTTTCCCACTGGTCTTTCGGCAGGGATTTTGAACGGAATCGCACGATTTACGAACACACGGGGCACGGCATAGCATACGAGCAGGTGTGGAACTTCGATGTCCCCAAGGCATTTCTTGTTGAAACAAATCCATTTGCGTTAAATGTCCTGATCCTCGCGCACGTTTATGGGCATGTGGACTTTTTCCTCTCGAATAGATACTGTCAGCACGGCCGTTCCTTCGCGGATATCGCGGATGAGGCTCGTAATGCCGCAGGCCGTTTCCAGGGATACACAGGCAGGTACGGCTTGGATGAAGTAGAGCAAATTATTGACGCGGGAATGTCTATACAGTGGCATCAGGATCTTGATCCGTTCGCGCAAGAGGTGCCGGAGGAAGAATTGCGCGAACGTTTGATTGCCATTGAGCGGGCAAGGATAGAAAGACCGAAAACAGTAGGCGGCGAGTTTAGAAAGCCGCAGACGCCAGAGGAAATTAAAGCTATAGAGAAGGGTCTTAGGGAGCTGATGTTCAGGACGCCTCCGCAAGCAGAGTATGATCTATTGCGCTATATAAAAGCGCATTCGCCAAAGCCGCTGCGTCCAATGGCCGTGGATATCTTGTCGGTTATACGCAATCAGGCTCGGGCGCTTTCGCCAAATGGCAGAACAAAGCTGCTCAATGAAGGCTGGGCAACATATGTGCACGTGCATGTTATGCGGCAGTTATTTGACGAGGGGCTTCTTACGCCAGAAGAGCACGGTGTCTTTAACAGGTTTCATTCAGGAGTTCTGCGCGAGAATAAAAAGTCCCTGAACTGGTATCGTGTAGGGTTTGGCATTTACGAATATGTAAAAGAGCAATGGGATAGAGGGCGTTTTGGCAAGGAATTTGAAGAGTGCGAAGACCCTCATAAGCGAGCTTATTGGGATACCAAAGCCGGCTTGGGAGAAGAAAAGATTTTTGAGGTTCGCGCTCACTGTAGTGACAGGATGGCGGTTGAGCTTTATTTCAGGGATGAATTTATCCATGAGCAGGCCTTATACATATATCAAGAGAAGGTTGATCAGGAAACAGGAGAGATTTTAGATGTAGTCGTAGAAAGTCGTCCGGAAGTAATACGAACGATTTTGAAACGCAGTATGACCCTATATGGGACTCCAATAATTTACGTGAAAGACGGCAACTACAAAGATAATCGCGAGCTCTATCTTGTGCATGTTACAGATTCAAAAACTTTTTCTGAACTTAATCCCAGATACGAGAGGGGGGCGTTGGAGAAAATACATTTTTTGTGGGGCAGGCCCGTACATATAGAGACAATTGAAATAATAGAAGGAGAGCCGCCAAGCGTAAGAAGGATCCTGGACACTTATGACGGAAAACAGCATAAGTCTAAGGCAATCTAAAAATATACTCTCCCTGGAATAATTCAGGGGGAGTTTTTCTTTGACTAAGGCGTGGTTTTATGGTTAAAATGGGGAATGGAAAATAATCAAATATCTTATCTTTCAACTGGGGGCCATGGAGATTTGCCCAAGGGAAACGACAGATTGCTTTACAGATTCCTCGAGATGATTCCCGGCATTCTTATCTGGGCTACTTTTGCGTTGGCGATTTTTCTTTCCTGGGCAAGCCCGATTTTTGTGGCGTTTTTTATACTTGCTTTTGATTTGCATTGGATTTTTAAGGTCGCGTATTTTTCAATACACACAAGATCCGCGTATAGTCGCATGAGAGAACATTTGAAGCGCGACTGGCTTTTTGAATTGAAAGAACTGCCTCCCCGCCAGTTGATAGTCAGTGGTCAATTGTCAACTGTCAGCTGTAGCGACCTCTGGCATCTTACCGTGATTCCCATGCATAAAGAGCCGTATGATATTGTGCGTCCGGTCATTGAAGCAATCGCAAAATCTCATTGGCCGAAAGAGAGGATGGTCGTTGTGCTTGCGACAGAAGAAGCCGCGGGCAGGAGCGCTCAAGTTATAGCGCAAAAATTGCGCGTGGATTTTGGAGAAAAACTGCCAAATTTTTTTATAACCATACATCCCTCCAATTTGCCCGGGGAAATACCGGGCAAAGGATCAAATGAGCGATGGGCCGGACTTTGGATAAAAGATAATTTTATAGATCGCCAAAATATCCCATATGAGAATGTTATTGTTTCTTCGCTTGATGCGGACACTGTGGTGTACCCGCATTATTTCAGCTGCGTTGCTTATCATTATCTAACTTGCGAAAAACCTCTTCGTTCCAGTTTCCAGCCCATTCCGCTTTTTGTAAATAATATCTGGGAAGCCCCCGCGCTTTCACGGGTTATGGCGTTTTCTTCAACTTTTTGGCACACAATGAATCAGGAGAGGCCCGAGAAGCATATTACGTTTTCTTCGCACGCTATGCCGCTTAAGGCGCTCGTTGACATTGGATTTTGGCAACCGAATGTTGTTTCGGAAGATTCAAGAATTTTTTGGCAATGTTTTCTATATTACGACGGGGATTACAGGGTAGTATCTCTTTATTATCCCGTTTCAATGGACGCGAATGTCGGAAGGTCCACATTTAGGACATTGAAAAATATTTATAAGCAGCAAAGAAGGTGGGCTTATGGAGCGGCGGATATCGCCTATTTTCTTTTTGGCTTTTTGAAAAACAGAAAGATTCAAAAAGGTCTTATGTGGCAGTATGGATTCTATACCGCGGAGGGATTTTTCTCTTGGGGCACGTACGCAATTTTGATTTTTGTCCTCGGCTGGCTCCCGCTTGTTTTGGGAGGGGAAAATTTCAACACGACTATACTTTCTTATAGTTTGCCAAGGGTAACGCGCGTGCTCCTCTCTATCGCAATGGCGGGTATTATATCGTCAGTATTTTTATCTATTGTTATTCTGCCCCCACGGCCACCGAACTACGGTAAATGGAAGTACGCGTTGATGGTGCTTCAATGGGCTTTAATTCCCCTGACGCTCGTTGTCTTTGGTTCGTTTCCGGCGATTGAGGCCCAAACTCGCCTGATGCTAGGGAAGTACCTCGGCTTCTGGCCTACCGAAAAGTTTAGAAAGTAGTTCAGATGTAGGAAGTTTAACTTCCTACATCTTCCTACATAAGCTATTCAAAATGTATTTCTTTTCTGAAATTTTCGTATTTGGCAAGAAGCAGGGGATTGGTTGTAAGGTCGGGGTCTTTATGCAGGAAATCCAGAACCTCCCTGCGCACATTTTTTACAAATTCCAAATCAGATATAGAGGCCATGGCAAGAGAGGGTATGCCAGATTGTCGGGAACCGATGAAGTCGCCGGGGCCTCGGATTTTAAGATCTTCCTCGGCGAGTTCAAAACTGTTTTTCGCGGTGAGCAGCGCTTTTAGGCGCTGGCGGGTTGTCTTTGCGGTGGAGTCGGTAAATAGGAAACAATACGACTGATGCTCGCTCCTTCCTACTCGCCCCCGGAACTGGTAAAGTTGTGCCAGGCCGAATCGTTCCGCGCCCTCTATGAGCATAACAGTGGCATTGGTCACATCAATGCCAACCTCAACGACAGATGTTGAAACCAAAATATGCGCCTTATTGTCTTTGAAGGCCTCCATTATTTTTTCCTTTTCTTTCCCCTTCATCTTCCCATGAAGCAGTGAAATTTTAAGATCCGGAAATATTTCTTTTTGAAGTCGCTCTTGTTCCTTTGTGGCCGCTTTCCCTTCAATTTTTTTTGATTCTTTAACAAGCGGGCATATCACAAATGCTTGCCGGCCCTGCCCTATTTGTTCTTTTATAAACGCATACGAATGGGCGCGGCCGGCAGGAGTCACGATTTTCGTAATAATTTCCTTTCTGCCTTTTGGCATTTGTTTTATTAGGGAAAGATCTAGGTCGCCGTATACCGCAAGCGCGAGAGTGCGGGGGATGGGGGTCGCGGTCATGGATAGTAGATGCGGAATTTGATTTGCTTGTGCCCTGCAAAGTTTAGCTCTTTGTTCGACGCCGAAGCGATGCTGTTCGTCTATAACAATAAGCCCTAGATTTTTAAATTTGACCGTCTCCTGGATTATCGCATGTGTGCCGATGATAATATCAATTTTTCCTTCGGCGGTCTCTTTTGATACGCGCGCTTTGGATATTTTGAATGGCGCGTATTTTATTTTTTGTGAAGTTCTTTTATGCGCGGAGCGCGTAAGAATCGCGATAGTAATTTTGTGGGGTTCCAAAAACCTGCTTATGGCGTTGAAATGTTGTTCCGCAAGTATTTCTGTCGGCGCCATAATGGCTGCTTGATACCCTGATTTTACCGTCTGGAGTGTCGCGAGCGCGGCAACTACCGTTTTTCCGGATCCTACATCACCCTCGAGCAGACGATTCATCGGATGTGGCCCTGCAAGGTCCTGAAGAATTTCCCAAGCCGCGGCGCGTTGCGAATCGGTGAGTTTGAATGGCAGATTTGCGACAAAATCTTTTGCAAGTTCAATATCCAATTTTATATGCGGGGCGTTTTCTTTTTTAAGATTTAACTTTTCCTTTAGGGCAATTGTCTGAATCAAAAACAGTTCTCCAAAGGCAATCCGTTTTTTTGCGGCGTCTGCTTCGCCCAGAGTTTTTGGGAAATGTATATTTTTAAGCGCCAATGGAAGCGGCGGAATATCTTGCCTGTGAAGCAATTCTTGGGGCAAGTACTCTGGGATTTTATCGCAAATCGGCAGAAGCGGCTTGATGATGTATCTAAACCACCGCGAAGTGATGCCGGCAGTTTCGGGGTATATAGGAATTATCCTGCCTGTATGTTTTAGGGTACCCCCTTCCTTACTAGGGGGGGGTGTTATTTCATAGGAGGGATTTGATAAAAATAAACTGTCTTTGGAAAAAGTTGTTTTCCCCGCGAGCACAACACTTAGCCCTTTTCGCAAGCTTTGCACAAGATAGGGCTGATTGAACCAGACAGCCCTTATGGGGCCCGAAGCGTCTTCAACAATCGCTTCTGTTATATTCATTTTTTTTCGGAAGGTGCGAACATTTTGAATATCTAGCACTTTTCCCATGACTGTTACAGTTTCGCCAATGCCAACTTCCCCAATTGGGATAATTTTTGAGAAATCTTGGTATCTTGAGGGAAAATGAAAAAGAAGGTCTTTCACCTCCTTGATCCCAAATTTCTGCAGGCGCCTGGAATATATTGGTCCAATGCGGTCTATTTTAGATACGGAAGTATAAAGATTCATTATTATTGGTGCGCCCACGAGGAATCGAACCTCGATCTAAGGCTCCGCAAGCCTCCACTCTATCCGTTGAGCTATGGGCGCTTATTTACAACCCTAATATTTTTGTAAAAATATCCATTAGGGATTCCGTTCCGTTATGCTTAGTTTTGCGGGGAGTTTCTACGCCCCTCTTTTTGTTGAATAGTATTGATATCCCGAGCGTAATTCCCGCAAGCGCGAATAAAAGCGACGCAAGATAATTTTTTGACATTAGAAAATACGCGACTAAGCTCGCCAAAGCAACGCCGCTAATCACAATGGCTGTAATTTTCACCCACGGCTTTATTTGGGAATTATCAAATTCGTATTTTATGTCCCCCTTTTTCTTATCTCGCGGTTTTGGGGCAGGTGCTTCGGCAACCTTTTCTCTGTTGGGTTTTCTTAGATCTATTACATTTTCCTTCGGTATTGCCATGCCCAAACCATACCATGTCTCTTGAGAAATCTCAAGATGGGTGGTATAATGCAATGAGGAAATATTTTGGAGAGGTGGCTGAGCGGCCGAAAGCGGCACCGTGCTAAGGTGTTAACTCCGCAAGGGGTTCGTGGGTTCGAATCCCACCCTCTCCGCCAAAATTGTCATTTCTTGTTTATCCTCACCCGGCGCCAATTTTTGCGTATGCAAATTTCAAAATCAGAATATATAATGTTTCTCAAGCACCCGGCGTGGCTGTGGCTGAAGAAGCACGACAAG
>JBASTI010000078.1:0-4361 GCA_049274815.1 Candidatus Spechtbacterales bacterium
GCAAGGAGGGCCTCGGAGACTTCCCACTTCATAAACACGCCTATTATAATAGGGTTCAAATCATTGCCTCCTCGCGGACTTACGGTATTTGTTTATCTCATCTCGCAACCGCTTTGCTTCCATGCGCGCGGCTTGGGCGAAATCCGGGCCGGTTGATTTGTAGAGAATGCCGCTTGAGGAATTGATGATGATGCCATCACCCTTAGAGTTTATGCCGTTTTTGACAGCTTTCTCCAAGTCGCCGCCTTGTGTGCCAACGCCGGGAATCAGGATTGGCATATCGTCGCCAATGATCTTGCGGATCACCTTGATATCCTCTGCATAAGTTGCGCCAGCAACCACCGCGCAGTTGCCGTTTGCGTTCCAATTTTGCGCAACATTTTTTGCCACTCGCTGATAGAGCGGCAAGGCCTGATCTTGCACCCACGCAAGGCTGGTCAGCCAGATAGATTCATTATCAAAAAAATCGGCTGGTAAAGTAAGGAGATCCTGAAACTCGCGCGCGCCTTTGTTGCTTGTGCGGCAAAGTACAATGATGCCCTTATCTCGCCTATCCAGAAACACTTGCATTCCCTCTTCTTGGCCAAGATAAGGATGAACGGTCATTGCATCTACGCCGTAAACATCAAACGCCGCCTTAATATATCCAAGGTTAGTCTTGCCAATGTCGCCGCGCTTGGCATCGCCGATTATCGGCACATCCGGAGCAACTGTCTTTATGAAAGCAACGGTTTCCTTCAGCGCCCATAATCCTTGAAGGCCGTGGGCCTCATAAAAAGCAAAGTTCGGCTTATAGGCGCAGACTAAATCTTTTGTCGCTTCAATAACGCGCGCGTTATATCCACGCATAAGCGGCCCGATTGACTCGGATGGAGGCAGCTTATCATCTTTGCGAATTAGGGCTTCTATTTCCCTTGAGATCTTCTCCGGATCAGTGTCCAGTCCCACGCACAAAAGCGTTTCTGGCCACTTCGCCTTCAGCATCTCCATAAAATTCCGCTCGGTCATGCACAACCTCCTTTTAAGGTACAAATTTGCCTTACGGCAGTGCCCCCAGGAAGAGTCGAACTTCCACTTCAAGATCCGGAATCTTGCGTCCTGTCCGTTGGACTATGGGGGCAGGCTTGCAATTCTACCTTGTTTATGCTATATTATTAGTCAAGAATAAGCAAGTAAAGGAGGTTCTTTGAAAAATCAGACAGAGAGACGACCGCGTAAAGGTACGTATAGGTTTCTCGTTTCTGGCCCGGTACCGGGATTTCGGAATGAAATACGCGAATGGACAAGCGAGATGAACGAAGCGCAAGCCCTAAAGCAAGTCGCCCTGCGCCTGCAAAAGCGGCACCCTGGAGTTAGAATATACCTTGGAAACTGCACGGTAACGCTAGGAAAGGAGGCATAGAAATGGATTGGGAGAAAAAAATAGCCAATACCCAGCAACTCCTAAACGAAGGGAAAACTAAGGAAGTCCTAGACGAAACACAGTTTCTAATGGGCGACGACATAGCGCATCTATCACATAAGAACAAGGCGGAAGCATGCGCTTTGCGCGGAATGGCCTACTATAGGCGCAAGGATTTTGGCCATGCTGGCTTCTGGTTTACAGTAGCCCTCGACTCTGACCCCGCAAACGAACGCGCCATCTATGGCATGGCATACATTGCCGCAGCCGTGGACAAGGATCCCGAAAAATTACAAGAATGGATGGCCAAACTCCCCGAGAGCGCTGCGCGGGACAATGCGCGGATGATAATGATGAGGGATCCGAAATATCTGGAAACCAAAGGCATGGGCGAAACCTTTTTAGAAGCTGATAAAATTCTTAAAAAATGGGTCCATAAAAACCCCGAAGATCCTTCTAATGCGGCGAATATCGCAAATAATCTTGGGCGGCTTTATATCGTTGTGGGTGATAAACTTACATCAGAACAAGAGGAAGATGGAGACTACGAACTGATAAGCGAATCGTACATGCTTGCACTATCCAGCTTAAGTGCTGCCATCGGCCTCTACGGCACCGGCAGCATGAACCTGCATCACCGTGCCGCGGCGAATTACTGGATGTCGGTTGCGATGGAAAAACTCTTTGGGCCCGCGGCGGCGATCCCCTTTGCCTGCGGATCACTGCGCCTCTGGTATGAACAGATTCAGCTTGATCTGGACAATCCGCATTATCAGAAAAGCTACGCGGGCTCGCGCGAATGGGTTACCGAGTTGTTATACAAAATGGGGGAAAAAATGTCCCAAAAAGGACCGGGGACCGGCAATTATGTGTACGACTTGCTCAAAGCCGCAGACGACACACTCGCCGTCACACTCCTCTAATCCCCGACAAACGAGTAGACGAAACTTAAACCGCAAGCGCTCCCCTAATCGGAGCGTCTTTTTATTCTACGGTAACCGATTTCGCGAGATTCCTCGGTTTATCCACGTCGCATCCTCGCATAGCCGCTATGTGGTAAGCAAGGAGTTGAAGCGGCACAACGGTTATAACCGGGCTTAGCATTTCAAGGGTTTTGGGAAGATAGATTACATCATCAGCAACGCTCTCTAATTTTTTATTGCCCTTGGTTGTAAGCGCGATCACCGGCCCGCCGCGGGCTTTGATTTCCTCAATGTTTGAAAGCATTTTGTCGTGCACAGAATCCTTCATGCAAATTGCGACTGTCGGAAACTTTTTATCTATGAGAGCTATGGTTCCGTGTTTTATCTCTCCGCCGCTCAATCCTTCGGCGTGCGCGTATGAAATCTCCTTAAGTTTCAGCGCTCCTTCCAAGGCCGTTGGGTAGTTATATTTTCTGCCAAGAAAAAGAAAATTTGGGAAATTTTTGTATTTTGCGGCTATTTTTTTTATGTTGTTATTTTGACGCAACACACTTTTTGTAAGTTCGGGCAAGCGCGTGATTTCCCGAGCTATCCGCTCGCCAAACACGTACGACATACCCCGGGATCTTCCAAGATATAAAGTCAGAAGCGCAAGCACTGTAAGCTGCGAGGTGAATGCCTTGGTAGAGGCAACGCCGATTTCCGGCCCCGCGTGATTATACACGCCCGCGTCCGTCGCGCGCGCGATAGAAGAGCCCACAGTATTTACAATGCCTAGGCACAAAGCCCCCCTTTCTTTTGCTTCGCGAAGCGCTGCCAGTGTGTCTGCGGTCTCCCCGGATTGCGAAACAAAAATTGCGGCCGTATTTTTATCTAAAATTGATTTTCTATATCGAAACTCCGAAGCAAAATCAACCTCTGTGGGAATCCCGGCATATTCTTCAAGCATATATTCGCCCACAAGTCCGGCATGATACGCCGTACCGCAGGCGATTATACGAATTTTATCTATAGTTCTTAACCTATCTTTCACCGGGTCCAGTCCCCCAAGATGCGCCCGTCCCTCATCTTGTATGAGGCGACCGCGAATAGAATTTTCCAACGCCTCGGGCTGTTCGAATATCTCTTTTAACATAAAATGGGGATATCCGCCTTTCTGCGCTTCTTCCAATCCCCATTCGAGCTCAGTCGCGGGCCTCTCCTTCGCAACTCTGGTTAGGTCCGCGATACGAAATCCGGATTTTGTAAGTACTGCTATATCTCCGTCCTCAAGATAAATAACTTTATTTGTGTGAGAAAGCACTGCCGCGGGATCGGACGCTATCATGTACTCACCATCTCCGACTCCTATAAGGAGGGGGCTTGCCATGCGCGCGGCAACAATTTTATGCGGGTCTTTTTTTGATATAACTGCGATGCCGTAAGTGCCCCTCACAACCCCGAGGGCGCGCCTCACGGCTTCCTCTAACGTATAGTCGGAGTATTCCTCTATGAGATGTGGCATTACTTCTGTATCAGTCTCGGAAGTAAATTTATGTCCCTTTTTTATCAATTTGTCTCTAAGTTGTTTATAATTTTCAATAATTCCATTGTGCACTAAATAAATATTTTTTTTGCAGTCGGTGTGGGGATGGGCATTTTTTATCGTAGGCGCCCCATGAGTAGCCCATCGAGTCTGCATTACCAAAGACGATCCCGAAATTTCCCCCCATGGCACCCCCTTCTCCAGTTCCGAAATTCTCCCTACTGCTTTTGCGCAGAATATATTGCTAGTTCGGTCATCAAAAACAGCCATGCCCGAGGAGTCATAGCCGCGATACTCAAGGCGCTTGAGCGCCTCAAGTCCAATGCGAGGATCATTTTGTTTTCCGATGTAGCCAACTATTCCGCACATATACCATACATGCCACATTTTCCACAAAAATAAAAGAGGACTTTTGTCCCCTTATTGATCTCTAATGCTTTTTAATATGCTTTGCTATCACTAGTTTTTGGATATCGGAGGTTCCCTCGTATGTAATAGTCGCGAGCGCGTC
>JBASTI010000079.1:0-16912 GCA_049274815.1 Candidatus Spechtbacterales bacterium
GAAAAGTAAGGCAAAATAAAAATATGTCCGGCCACAGCAAATGGAAAACAACCAAACATCACAAAGCGGCAGTTGACGCCAAGCGCGGCAAGGTTTTTGCTAAACTCGCTAAAATTATTTCTATAGCCGCGAGAGGCGGGGGCGGCGACCCCGCCATGAACCCGCGCCTGCGCATAGCCGTTGAGACGGCCCAAAAAACAAACATGCCAAAGGAAAACATTGAACGAGCGATAAAGCGAGGGACTGGAGCGGATGAGGGCGCGAAGCTTGAAGAGATAACATTTGAAATCTACGGCCCGGAAGGTGTAGCTATAATTGTTGAGGCGATAACTGACAATAAAAATCGCACACTTTCGGAAATAAAAAAAATACTTTCCCTGCACGGAGCAAAGCTCGCGCAAGAAGGCGCGGTGCGATGGGCATTTGAAAAATCTCAAGAGGAATGGGTCCCAAAATTTCCTATGGACCTGGGCGACGCGGAGCGTGCCAAACTTGAAAAGCTTTTTGAGGCGCTGGACGAAGACGATGATGTGCAGGAAATTTATTCTAATATAAAATGATTATTCTCGGTATCGATCCCGGCATGGCAAGAACCGGATATGGCATTATAGCGAAACAAGGAAACAACCTAACGTGCGTGGATTTCGGCTGTATCTCAACGCCGGCAAAAATGGAAACCGCTCCGCGCCTACGGCTCGTGAGAAAAGGAATAATAGATGTAATTTACAAGTACGGACCGGAGGTCGCCGCCATTGAGAAACTTTTCTTTGCAAAAAACGTAAAAACCGCGCTATCGGTCGCCCATGCCCGCGGAGTCATTCTTGAGGCGGTCGCGTCGCGTAATTTGCCGATATATGAATACACTCCCCTTCAAGTAAAACAGGCCGCGACAAGCTACGGCAGGGCCGAAAAATCGCAAGTACAAAAAATGGTAAAAGTTTTACTCGCGCTAAAGGAAATCCCAAAACCAGATGACGCGGCAGATGCCCTCGCCATAGCTATTTGCTGCGCAAATACATGCCCCAACTAACCACCCTTCTTATACAAAACGGCGTCCCGGAACATGTCCTTGTCTGGATGTTTATGTTGCCGATCGCGATAACTCTTGCTGTTATAGGCAGGCAAATTATAGGGATCAAAGGTTTTAGCATAACAGCTCCCATTCTGATCGGTTTTGCTTTCGCCGCAACCGGACTGCAATCCGGACTTATTATATTTTTTTCGGTGCTTGGGACAGGATTTCTTGTAAAGTCGGCTCTCGATAACATAAGGATTCTTTACCTGCCCAAAATGGCCCTAATTTTGCTTGGGATAAGCGTCGCCATATCTGTTCTTATCGCGTTTATACCCAACAAAGACGATGTTCAATTTTCTTATACTGCCTTCTCCCTCATAATTCTGATCCTTTCTGCCGAGCAGTTTACCTCCTCTCTTATGGAGCGCGGCCCAAAAAAAACTTTGGGGGTCGCGCTAGAAACGCTCGCGGTGTCGGTGGCGATCTTCTTTCTTGTCACCTGGGGATGGCTTGTGAATACTGTTATAAACTACCCTTTATTTGTTTTAATCGCGTCGGCGCTCGCGAACTTGTTTCTCGGGAAATGGACCGGATTAAGATTGTCCGAGTACATAAGATTTAAAGATATAATATTCCGATAGTATGCCGAGAGTATTGGGTATTAATGCCCGCAACCTTCTCTATATTAAACCCTCTCTTACCAAGAGCACTGCTCGCATTTTAGACAACAAACTTATAACAAAGAAGGTTCTTTCTAAAAAGGGCATACCCGTTCCCGCGACCCTTGGCTCCATCTCCTCACCGAAAGAACTCGCCGAATTTGACTGGAGCGAACTCGCTTCTTCTTTCGCCCTAAAACCAAACAGGGGCCTCGGGGGGGAAGGTATTATCGTGGTATTCGCTAAAAAAAAGCCGGGGGCTCCGGGTCCTGTAAATACTGGGACGCCTGACCCCGTAAGCTCGCGCATTGCGCGCATTTTCGGCAAACGAACCCCCGAACCGGCTTGGATCCGCGCCGACCGGAGTATCTTGGGATTATCCGACATAAAAAACCATATACTAAACATAATGGATGGCACCTTTTCCTTGGGGAATCTGCCTGACATTGCTTTTTTCGAAGAACGCATAAAAATCTTTAAACTTTTCAAAAGCTACAGCTTCCGAGGAATCCCTGATATCCGAATAGTTGTTTATAATTCAATACCTGTCATGGCAGAGCTCCGCGTGCCCACCAGAGAGTCGGAAGGAAAGGCAAATTTGCACCTCGGCGCTATAGGAGTTGGCATAGACATGGGGAATGGGATAACAACACACGCGGTTCGCAACGATCGCGCGATTAACTATGTCCCCGGGTCTAGATTGGTTCTTCGCGGACTAAAGATACCGGGATGGAAAGAAATTCTTGAACTTGCGATTCGCGCGCAAAGAGCATCGGGATGCCAATTTATTGGGGCGGATATAAGCATCGACCGCGATCGCGGACCCATAATATTAGAACTTAACGCGCGCCCGGGACTTTCTATACAAATTGCCAACATGGCCCCCTTGCGCGAACGCCTGGAAAGAGTCCGGGGTCTCTCCGTGGAAACAGCGAAAAAGGGCGTAAAAATAGCCCAGGATCTTTTCGGCGGAGGACTTGAGGAGGAGCTTGAAGAAATATCGGGAAGAAAAATAGTCGGCGCGCGAGAGGAGATAATAATTTACGGAGCAAACAAAGAAAAATACGCGACATTCGCCAAAATTGATACGGGGGCTTACCGCACAAGCGTTGCCCAATCCCTAGCCGACAAGCTACTCTTAACCAATATACTTAAATATAAAAAGGTGCGAGGGGCTCTCGGGAAACAAGAACGGCCAATTATTGATCTGATATTTGAGCTAGACGGAGAAAAGGTGCGTACGGAAGCGTTTATCGCGTCTCGCGAAGAAATGAAACATGACGTTATTATAGGCCGCAGAGATCTCAAAAAGTTTCTCATAGACCCTACCAAAAATCTCCTTTTACAAAAATAGAAAGTATGCCATAATAAAGGAGTGATGGGCTTAAAAAAAATTGATCACTACCTTGGAGTGGCGGACAGAAAGGTGCGACTTTTAAGTCGCCTCAATCCAATAAATATAAATTTACAAAGGCGAAGATTTCTCTACGCGTACGCGCGAGGCAAAGAATACAACCCTTTCTTCTGTTATAAACCCGCTAAGCCACTAAGTAAACTAAAACGCGCCCTTTCCTCCTTACGCATCAAAATTCCCGCGGCAAAAGATGAGCAGTGGTTTTTCTCGCGACACCTTGAAAGCAAACGCAGGAGAACTCTCAAAAAAATTCAGTGCATTCAGAATATAGGGTCTAAAAAATTCGGAAAATATTCCGTTAGGTTATTTGGCGCGCCCAGCGCCTCCCAAGTAAAATACGCCGAAGGACAGTTTGACGATACTTCCCGAGCCGTTTTTCTTAAAATTACAGACACGATTGGCGATGCCGAGGCCGCGAAAATATTACAGCAGTACGCGACTGATCACCTTTTACCCTGGAAAATAAAATTGCGAAAAAATATAAGCTCAAAGGCCGGCCTCGATTCCCGCTCAAAGTATCTGCTCATAAAAACAGGGGAACGCTTTGCCCCGGGAGAACTTGCAAGTCTTGCTGTACACGAGATAGAAACTCATATTTTTAGAAAGGAGAATGGGGCTCTCCAGCGCCTCCCCTCCCTTTTTGGAGGCGGGTTTGCCGGCCCCCCCACAACAGAAGAGGGGCTCGCTTTTTTCAATGAAGCTCTTGGGCAACATGACCCGAGAAGAATTCTTCTTGTCGCGGCCCGCACGATAGCCGCGCGCCTCGCGTGCAAACATTCATTCTACGGCGTATTTCACAATCTAGATGCCCTCGGCCTTCCCCTGCCTTATGCCTGGAACGTAACGGTGCGCGTAAAACGAGGCCTCTCTGATACGTCCAAAGCTGGATCTTTCACGAAAGATCACCACTACCTAAAGGGCTATCTTGAGGTGAAAAACTTTTTAGACAAAGGGGGAGATATGCGACTGCTTTACATGGGGAAACTAAACATATCAAACGCGGAGTCTCTTGCCAAATTTGGCATAGAAATCAAAGAGCCGCGGTATCTCCCAACACATTTAAAAAATGTCGGCTAACGTTTGGCCATGATTACCGACCTTCCAACTCTTAAACAATTTTTCCGAGACAATATAAAAACACCTATCTTTGGAGTAGATGTTTATGCCTTTGACAGACTAGGCCTCGAGGATATCGCGCAAAACTATCGAATTCTAGCGCTCCGCTATTCCCGCGATACAAAATTGATTGAAAAAAATATAGAAGTGTTCTCCTTGGAAAAGGGGCTCGGGACAAAACATTTGAAAGCGCCGAGAAATTCCACGACCGTGCTTACCCATCCCAGAACCAAAGAGTACCTATCTAAATTTGCCGCCCCCGCGCTTATTGCGTATAAGTCCTCGTCTAAAATGGAACGGGTGTGCCGGGAAAATGGCTGGACTCTTGTCGCCCCTCTGGTAAAATTCGGCAAGGCGCTATTCGAAGACAAAATAAAATTTCGAAAAATCCTTGAGGAGATTGGCGTTACTCCTCCGCCCGGTGAAATACTCCCCGTGAAAGACCTTGATTTTCCCGCTCTCAAAAAAAAATATGGGGTGCCCTTTGTTCTCCAGCATCCCCGGCGAGGCGGGGGCAAGGGGACTTTTTTTATATCCTCGCAAGATGGCTGGCATAAAGCCATGCGCAAACTCCGCGTACAAGACATAGAAGGGAAAGAGGTTGCCGAAGACATATCAAATCTTGAGGTCATAGTAGCAAAATATATCAATGGCCCCTCCCCCAGTATCACGGGATGCGTTACGCGCCACGGGATTCTTTCCACGAACCCCCAGTATCAACTTATAGATATACCTGAACTCTACAATCCCGCAAAAGGATCCGGCCTTTTCTGCGGACACGACTGGACATCTAGCCGCTTTCCGCGTGAAATTGAACGGCAGGCGTATGATGCCGTAGAAAAGGTAGGCAGATACTTTAAGGCCTTCGGATACAAAGGAATATTCGGAGTGGATTTTGTTCTTGACGAAGAAAAGCAAAAGCTCTACGTCACAGAGTCGAACCCCCGCCTGCTCGGTTCGTTCCCTACGCTCACTATGGTTCAAATACGCAACAACGAGCCCCCTATTATCGCGTTTCACGTCCTTGAATATCTGAACGCTAACTATGAAATTGATATAAATCAAATAAATGATTTACTGCGCAAGCCCAAAAAGGGCGCGCAAATGTTCCCCCATAATCTGACGGGCCACTGGGTGCGGAGCAATGCGAAGGTTCGGGCGGGAGTATATAAACTGCTAAACGGGAAGTTAAAGTTCATAAGATCCGGGTATGAGATGAGGCATCTAAAATATGAAGATGAGTTCTTGCTCACGGATGGGGTATTAGAGAAAAAAGCGCATTACAGCCCAAACAGGCGACTTGGGAGAATAATTACCCTGGGTCCACTTCTCTTGAAAAACAAAAAGGCCCTTACCCCGTGGGCAGGACAAATCGCGCTTAGAATACATGATAAATTCAGGTTAAAGAGGGTTTGGCTTGTCGGGATTAGAAAGTTTTTTGATCCGGATTTCCTAGTGAAGGGCTAACCTCGCAAACCTTCTCTTCCCCACTTGCACTATCATTTTATCTTCGATCTTCACTGTTCCGTTCCAATCCTTTATTATGGCCCCGCCTACCCTTACCCCTCCCTGCTCGATTAACCTCCTTGCTTCATTTTTTGAACTAGCAAAACCGATTTTTACCAGCAAATCTACGATATTTAGATTCTTTTCTGACAACTTTATTTCCTCTATATTTTGTGGGGCCTCGTGACTCGTAAATACTCTCTCAAACTCTCTTTGTGAGGATTCAGCCGCGCTCTTGCCGTGGTATATTTCTACAATCTCTCGCGCCAGACGCGCCTTCGCCTCGCGCGGGGGCGTTTTGATAATTTCTGCGATTTCCCCCATGGGCACTTCGGTGCAAAGCTCAAAGCAATCGTTTATTACCTCGTCAGGCAGTGCCATAACCTTGCCGTACATTTTATCGGGAAGATCATTAAGCGCTATATAATTTCCTTCGCTTTTGCTCATCAACTTGACGCCTGTTTTCGGATTCACGAGAAGTTTTGTCGTAATAACAAACTTCTCTTTGGCGAGATACTTCTTAACCAAATCTCGCCCTACCAGCATATTAAACAACTGATCGCTACCCCCAACCTCAACATCTGTTTTAAGCGCGACGGAATCATATCCCTGCATTAGTGGGTACAAAAATTCGTGAAGTCCGATTGGATTTCCGTCTTTAATTCGTTTTTGAAACATATCGCGCGCGAGCATCTGTTGCACGGTGAAACGCGAGGATATATCAATAATATCGTTGAGCGCGAGTTTGCCCAGCCACTTACTATTGTGGGCGAGCGATACGGGATTTTGCGCCGAATCGAAATCGAGAATTTTAGCGACTTGCTTTTTATATGTCTTTGCGTTCTCGGTAACTTGTTTCTCTGTTAGGGGAGTGCGCTCTATTGTCCTGCCGGAAGGGTCGCCTATACGAGCCGTAAAATCGCCTATAAGCAAAATTATCCTGTGCCCTAACTTTTGCAGGCGCCGTAAAAGAAAGTAATTTGTTGAATGGCCCAAATGAAGATCGGGGGCTGTCGGATCCACCCCATGGTATATTGTGAGTTTTTTCCCGTAAATAAGCGCCTCCCCTAAGCCCGCCTGCGAGGGTATGGCTTCTTCCACCCATCTTCCCAATGCTTCTTTTAAGCCGTTGATTTGTTCGCTATTTAGTGGCATAGTGTGAGCATATCTGCCCTCCCAATAATACCCTATGGCTCCTAAAAAATCAAAACTTAAAACAATAAAACTATTTCTAAAACTAGGATTCCTCTTGGGGATTTTGGGCGTTGTGGGGTTCGGCGGTATTTTCGCCTACTATGCGAAGGATTTACCAAGCGCGTCAAGCATATCAGAGATAAAAATACCGGAATCCACGAAAATATACGACCGCACTGGCACGGTCTTACTATATGACATACACGGCGAATACAAACGCACAATAATTCCCCCCGATGACATCCCCAATTACGCGAAAATTGCGACTATTGTCGCGGAGGATGACAACTTTTATAATCACTTCGGCCTCGACTTTTCCGGGGTTGCTCGCGCCGTATTCACAAATCTTAAAGGGAAGAAGGTAAAACAGGGAGGATCCACGATAACACAGCAACTTATTAAAAACATATACCTTAGCCCGGAACGTACGCTGTCGCGTAAAATAAAGGAGCTCATACTCGCGGTTGAAATGGAGATTAAATACAGCAAAGATGAAATCTTAAATTTTTATCTAAACGCCGTTCCTTACGGCTCCAACGCCTACGGAATAGAGGCCGCGAGCCAGACATTCTTTAATAAAAACGCTAAGGACCTAACACTCTCGGAATCCGCGACTCTTGCCTCCCTGCCAAAAGCACCCACATACTATTCCCCTTTTGGGAATAACCCGCTCGAACTCAAAAATAGGCAGGAATATATACTGGATCGCATGCGGGCCTTGAGATACATCAAAGAGGCGGAGGTTGAAGAAGCAAAAAACGAAGAAATAATATATTCCAAAGACCTTACGGGCATTAAAGCCCCCCATTTTGTAATGTACATAATAGAGCAGCTCGAGGGCGCATATGGAGAAGATCAGCTAAAAAGCTCTGGATTTACTGTGGCTACATCGTTAGATTGGGATCTCCAACAAGAAGCCGAAAAAATCGTGAAGGAGTGGGCGAAAAAAAATGAAAATCGTTTTGGCGCGAAAAACGCGGCGCTCGTCGCGCTAGATCCGTCCTCCGGCGAGATACTCGCGATGGTAGGATCGCGCGATTATTTTGACTTAGAAAATGACGGCAATGTGAATGTCACTACACGCTTGCGCCAGCCGGGCTCATCGTTCAAGCCCTTCGCGTACGCACGGGCCTTTGAGAAGGGGTACACGCCAGATACTATTGTTTTTGATGTTGAAACAAACTTCGGCGTGCAGGGGGCAAAGGAATACATACCGCGTAATTATGACGGAAAATTCCGCGGCCCCATCACTTTCAAATCGGCCCTTGCCCAATCTATTAATATCCCCGCGATTAAAGTGCTCTATCTTGCTGGACTTGCGGACACAATAAAACTGGCCCGAGACCTTGGCATCGCAAGTTTAAACAACGACCCCTCACACTATGGGCTTTCTTTGGTGCTTGGAGGAGGCGACGTAACCCTGCTAGAAGAAACCGCGGCATACGGAGTATTTTCACAAGACGGGATATATAATAAGCCGAATGCCCTGCTAAAGGTAATTTCCAAAGACGGCGAAACGCTCACCGAGCCAAAGACAACCTCAAAGGGGGTGCTTGATCCCGAAATCGCCCGCCTTATTAACTCCATACTTTCCGATAATGACCTGCGTTCCCCTGTGTTTGGCCCAAACAGCTATCTTAATCTCCCAAATATACCGGCCGCCGTAAAGACAGGCACGACTCAAGAAAGTCGAGATGCCTGGACGATTGGATACACGCGGGACATTGTTGTTGGCGTATGGGTGGGGAACAATCTGCCTTCTCGCATGCCGAACGCCTCGGGCGCGGCGGCCGCCGCGCCCATTTGGCACCATTTCATGAAAAGGGCATATGAAATAAGGGGCTGGGACCTTAGAACCTTTACTCCTCCCAAGCCCATAAACACAGAAAAGCCCGTCCTTAACGGTCTTCCGGGGGACCCGCTAGTATTTTCTATTAATGTATTATCGGGAAAAATAGCAACAGAACAGACACCAAAGGAATTAGTTGAAGAAAGAGTTTTTTATGAACCGCACTCGCTTTTATACTTTGTCCAGAAAGACAACCCTCAAGGTCCGCCCCCGAACGACCCATCGCTGGATCCTCAATTTGAATTGTGGGAAAGTGCCGTGCAACAGTGGGCGACATCCACGACTACTTTTATGTTCGCTCCGACGGAATACGATAACTAAATTATTAGTTTTATGGATTTTACGGAACTCGTTTTAGTCAATTTTTTTCTAATTTCCTCCTTGTAAAAAGTCAGTTCCTGAAGCCACAGATGATTCCTAACTTTTACAACCAAGTCGCCACTTTTATTTATATAAAGCGCTTGAGATTTGTCCCTCGCGCTTTTATTTACAGAGCTTACTATGTCTTGCCATTGGCTTTTTAATATCTGCTCCTCGAGATTCTGGTTAATATCCGGCCTTTTTGAAAACTTTGCGATGTAGGACCTTATGCTTATAAGCATTTTATTCCAATATTACGTTTTTATCGGCATCAAGAGATACCTAAACCCCTCGTCTTCGGGGGACGAAACCATTATGGGTGTATTTGCCTGATTCATTTTGAGCGAGACGGTGGGAGAAAGAAGCCCCTGCATGCCGTCCAATAGGTACTCGTAGTTCAGAACAACCTTTTCGTCGTTCCCTTGTATTTTGCATGGCAGAACAGAATAATGATCTCCGTGCTCGGCGTCCTCGGACATAATCTCAAGCTGCTGTTTTTTTGCGTTGCTCTGTAGCACTACCTCGTGAATTTTGTTTGAAAAAAGGCCTGCGGTTTTTATATGACGAATAAGTTCGTCTTTGGGTGCCTTTATTGTCGTTGTAAAATTGCTAGGTATGATTTGTTCGTAATTTGGGTAATCGCCTTCAATTATTTTGCTCACAAATCTTATTTTGGGGGATGTGGGGTCTTGTGGAGAATTTTTAATTGTTATTTGATTTTCGTTAATTTCAATGCCGATGCTGTCTTTTGCGTCCCCAAATACCCTCATGATCACGTCGCACGCGCGCCTTGGTATAATGGTCTTATCTATAAAAGTATTTTTTTTACTATTTTTAATGCTTTTTTCAGCTAACCTAAAGCTGTCTGTAGCCGCAAAGCACGTATCTTCTTCCCTGAACTGCACAAAAACCCCGGAGATTTCGGGTTTTATATCCAACAACGAAACTGAATTTATGACACGCGAAATACCTGAAATAAAATCCTCAATTTTGAGGGTAACAGCGTCTGCGTTTTTATCTTGGGGTATAAGAGGAAACTCTTTTGAATCTTGGCCTTTTATGGTGGACTTGTAATTTGCGCATTGAATCAATATTTTATTGCTTTTTCCGGAAAAATCTATTTTTTCATCCGGAAGATTCCGCACAAATCCACTTATTAATTTAGCGGGAATAGCCACGCTCCCCTCTTCTTCTATTTTTGAAGGTATTATAACTTCAATCCCCATTTCAAGGTCAGTTGAAGAAAGTTTTATGCGCCCTGTGTTTTTTTCACAATTTATAAGGATGTTTTGGAGAATAGGAAGGGCGAAATTTTTCCCTATTACTTTTTCTGCTATAGACAGTCCCTGACAAAAATTTTGCTGCGTACAAATAAATTTCATTTTATTATTATACTTTATTATTATACTATTTAAATAAATTATAGTTATTCTTTAATACATAATGGGGCGCGGTTTAAAGTGTGAATCTCTGTAATTTACAGCAAGTAAGCCGTAAATTCAATACTGATTCCTGTGATTATGTTGTGAATAGTTTGGGACTTTATAGGTACGATCGTGGGGATTATATAGGTAGAAATTTCAAGGAAAGAAACGGGACACTATTTTATACACATTTTATACACATTTTATACACACCCGCGCTGGGCGCTCACGAATTATATATTCCTTGCTTTAGAAGACTTAGCTCTTCGGCCAGCTCCTCGTTGTTATCTTTTAGTTCCTGCGATATTTTAGAACAGGCGTGTATAACGGTTGTGTGGTCGCGCCCTCCGAGCTTCGTGCCTATCAAGGGGTAGGAGTAGTTTAGATCCTCTCTTAAAAGGTACATAATAATTTGTCTTGGACGAGCAATGTCCCTTTTTCTGTTTTGGCTTAACAGGTCTTTTTCCGTGATGTCATAAAAATCAGCTACCGTCTTAAGTATCTTTTTCAAACTTATAATTCTGCGGGGGCGTTTTATGATGTGGTTTAAATGTTTTTTCGCGTTTTCAAGCGTTATTTCCACCCCCCCCATTTTAGAGGAGGCAAGCAGCACATTCAGCGTCCCCTCCAGCTCCCGTATATTGTTTTGTATGTGTTCCGCTATGTACTCAACGACATCGGGGGGAAGCTCAACGTTTTTTTCTTTTATTTTGGACCGGAGAATTGCAACGCGCATTTCAAAATCAGGATATCCTATGTCCGCTATCATGCCCCCTTGGAATCTAGAGCGAAGCCTTTCTTCGATAGAATTAATGGCCTTTGGGGGGCGGTCAGAGCTTAATATGACCTGTTTATTGTTTTCGAAGAGAGTGTTAAATGTGTGGAAAAATTCTTCCTGGGTTCTTTCTTTGCGAGCTATAAATTGGACATCGTCTATTACAAGAAGGTCTACCTTCCTGTAGTTTTCGCGAAACTCTTTTATTTTTTGTGCGCGAATCGCGTTAATAAAATCGTTCGTAAATTTTTCACAGGTAAGGTACTGAATCTTCGTCTGCGGACGTTTTTCTTTTATCGAGTTGCCCACGGCCTGCAGTAAGTGGGTTTTACCAAGGCCCACTCCCCCATAAATAAATAGAGGGTTATACTCTTTGCCCGGGTTTTGCGCTACAGACGAAGAAGCCGCGTGCGCCAGCTCATTTGAAGCCCCCACTATGTAATTGTCGAATGTGTACTTTGGATTTAGGTTTGTTTCCTTGTCTATATTTAATTGCTCAAAGCTTAACTGATCGGTAAGCGATGGGAAAGTAACGGATTTTCTATGGGGCCGCTGGGATTTTACAGCCGTCTGTTTTTTTTGTTTTATAATAAAAGAAAGCTCCTTAATATCCGGCGAGATATTACGAAGAGTTTTCAGTATAAGCTTGTTAAATTTGTTTTGCAGCCATTCCTTAGAAAACCCATTCGGCACGCTTATAACAATTCCGCCATTTTTTTGAGCGGATATAGAAGTATTTCTAAACCAGGTAATGAAAGTGGCTTTAGATATACAGAGTTCGATTTCGGCAAGAGTGGCTTGCCAAAGCTCTTCTTTAGTCACCAATTTAGCTTCGAGCGCCTAGCTTTTAGCTTTTTTAAAAACCCAAGAAGCTAATGAAGCGTTAAGCCTACGAAGCGTGAATAATTAGAACGATCACACCTAAGTATAGCACGAAGGCATGTATATCTCGCAAGGGCGTACAAAGGGGGAAAATGTGTGCAAATGCTGTGGATAGTTTGGGGAGGATTTGATTTTGAACTAAATATATGATAGCATTGTTTCATGTCGATTACATACCAACCCAAAAAAAGGAAAAGGAAGAGGGATCACGGCTTCTTTAAGCGAAGCAAAACAAAAGCCGGAAAAAGGGTTTTGGCGCGGAGAAGGAAGAAGGGCAGAAAAAAACTAACTGTCTAATTTTATGCTGGAAAAGGGCCGCAGGATCACAAGGGGCGAGGAGTTCAAGAGAGTATTTAGCAAGGGGGCGCTTGTAAAAGGAGAGTTTATCTCCCTTAAAGTTAAAAGGACGGGGGTGGGAGGGGCGAGGTTTGGGTTTATTGTGGGGCAAAAAATCGCGAAAAAAGCGGCCTCGCGTAATCTCGTGAAAAGACGCCTGCGGGCGGCCGTTGCAAGACTTATGGGAAAAATTGAGCCCGGCGTAGATGTTGTTTTAATGCCATCGGAAAAGATTACGGAAAGAAGTTTTAAGGAAATTACGCTCGAGACAGAGAAGGTTTTTAAAAAAGCGCGCCTATTATGATTATAAAGTGATGAAATATATAATTTTAGGAGCAATAAGAATATACCAACTATTTGCTTCCCCATTTCAGGTTCTCTTCCCAACGGCCGGCTGCCGTTTTTGGCCAAGCTGTTCGGAATATACATATAGGGCAGTTGAGAAGCGCGGGGTAGTTAGGGGAATGTGGCTAGGATGCGTGCGAGTATTTAAGTGCAATCCATGGAATTAATAGTTACAATTTTTAATGAGTCCCTGTCGCGGCCGTTATATAATCTTCTCGTATGGACTTATAACATTATCCCCGGGCATGATTTTGGCGTAGCCATTATACTTGTTACGGTTTTTTTGCGAGTGGTGCTCTATCCCCTCTCGGATAAGGCGCTAAGGTCGCAGAAGGCGCTGCAGAATTTACAGCCAAAAATCAAAGAGATCCAAAAGAAACTTAAAAACAAAGAAGAGCAAGCGCGGACTATGATGCAGTTTTATAAGGAGCACAAAATAAATCCTTTTTCCGGCTGCCTCCCTCTGCTCATACAGCTCCCGATACTCATTGCTTTATATAGGGTTTTTTTAACCGGCCTAGAACCGAATAGTCTAAATTCGCTTTATTCTTTTGTAGAAAATCCGGGCGAGTTGAACCCCATGTTCTTTGGGGTTATGAATCTTGCCCAGCCAAGCCATATTCTCGCGGTGCTTGCGGGCCTCTCGCAGTTTTTACAAGCAAAGTCCGCGTTTCCCAAAACAAGCGGCGCGCCCCAAGGGGCAGGCCCCGACTTTTCAAAGAGCATGCAGCAATCAATGATCTATATGATGCCCCTGTTTATGGTGTTTATTGCCTGGAGCTTCCCCGCGGGGCTCGCTCTATACTGGGTTGTGACAATGCTGTTTTCGTTCGGGCAGCAGATTATTGTAAATAGGGCAGTTGATAAAAAAAGTTAAAAAATTATGGCCACAAAGACAACGCACATACTCAAGGATTTATTGGATCGCATGGGCTTTTTGGACGCAAATATTCAGGAGCAGGAAGCGGGTGGACGAGTTAAGGTGGATGTAAGAGTTTCCGACGCACGCGACCTTATCGGAGAGAGGGGCGCGACACTTTCTATGTTACAGCATATTTTACGGCGCATTGTGGCAAAACATACTTTTCCTACTCCCCTTATAGACATAGATGTGAACAGCTACAAGCGTATGCGGGAAGATGTTTTGAGCGATTTTGCTAGAGACGTCGGCTCCAGGGTGCGGCTTGAGAAAAAGGCCGTTGAGCTGGATCCAATGCCCGCGTTCGATAGAAGAGTCATACATCTTACGCTCGCGAATTTTTCTGACATTACAACAGAAAGCATTGGAGAGGGGGACGCGCGATATATAGTAATTCGTCCCTATCCATAGGAAATGGCTTCTCTTACTCGTAAAATTGCTTCGAATACCCTTGTTTCATATGCGGGGCGCGTAGTGAGCAGTGTGTTTGCGCTACTGACAATAGGGCTTATGACGCGTTCCTTAGGGCAGGAGGGTTTTGGACAATATACAATCGTTATCGCGTACGTTTCTCTGTTTGTGATTCTTTCTGACCTTGGCTTGCAGGTGCTGATGACGCGAGAAATATCGCGCGCGGCAAAAGGATTTGATGAAATCGCGAGCAACTTTTTTTCCCTGCGGCTTATTTCGAGCCTGCTTTTTTTATTCGCGGGATTTGGAGCCGCTTTCGCGTTCCCCTATCCCACGGAGATTAAAATAGGCATCGGAATAGGGGCTTTGGGTTTTTTCTTTTTGTCTATAAATCAGTTGCTTTTAGGAATATTTCAAAAGCACTTAGCCATGCATATGGCGGCAGCAGCGGAAATCGCGGGAAGGGGGGGGCAGTTTCTTTTTGTATATTTAATATACGCGTACGCGGGAGGTTTCGGGTCTAGCGCGTTGCTGTTTTTACTTCTTATAGCGATGTCGGCAGCATCGTTTATTATGTTTTTCCTGCACTTTTTGTTCGCGAGAAGATATGTGAGGGTGGGGCTCAGATTCGATTTTTCTTATTGGAGAGAAATTCTAAAGACCGCTTGGCCCATAGCGCTTTCAATAGTTTTAACGCTTATTTATTTCAAGATAGACGCGATTTTCCTCTCTCTTATGAAACCCGCGGCAGATGTCGGCATTTACGGGGCGGCATACAGGGTGCTGGAGGGGCTGATATTTTTCCCGGCAATGTTTGCCGGAATTATGATGCCAATTTTGGCGCGGGACGCCGTTTCGAGTATGAAGCAGTTTAAAAAAACCTTTACAAAGAGCATGCGGGTAATCACAGTTTTTGCTGTTCCCCTTACCGCGGGGGGCATATTGCTTTCCTACTCAATCGCAAATCTCATAGGAGGAAAAGAATTTTTAATTTCAGGCGCCCCTCTTCAGCCCCTTTTTATAGCAACAGGGCTTATATTTTTCGGAAATCTTCTGGGAAGGGCTGTCGTTGCTCTTGACCTTCAAAAAAAAGCGATGTTCGCGTATCTCTTTGGGGTTGTTCTAAATGTTGTTTTGAATCTGATATTTATTCCCAAATACTCGTATATGGGCGCGGCATGGACTACGGTTGTCACAGAATTTTTAGTCGTCGTGTTTCTGTTCTATTTTGTGTACAAAAAAACAGGCGCCGTGCTCAATATTACGGAATTCGTAAAAGCCGCGTTCGCCGCGGCTGTGATGTACGTCGCTCTCTATTTTTTTGTTTCCCCCATCACAACCCCGCTTTCTTTTTTGGGGCTGGGCCTCGCTATGCTCGCAGGCGCCGGGGCTTATTTCGGGGTTTTGTGCTTGGTAGGAGGTATTGGGCGAGAAGAAATTTTAGCTATCGTCAAGAAATGACCGGGGCAGGCTTATAGAACGCATAACGGGCTACCGGGGAATTCTTTCTCGCAGATTGTTGCTCCCAGTTTTTGTTTCGTATATATGTCCTCCGGAACTTCAATTTGTATAGCCGATATTTGGTTATCCCAGCTATTGTTGCTATCCAGAGGAAAATTTGATAATGTTTTTACCTGCACTATCCCATTGGAGCTTGGCCCCACTGTGGGCGGCGCGCCGAGACCGGTGTTGTCAAAAACCAATGTTTTGCCGCCACCGTTGTCCTTTCTGTGTTTTTCATAAAACGTGACTTTGTATTTGCCGATAATTTGTACGGAGGATACCTGATTAGGGGATATAAAGTTTTTTTCGAGGTTATTGTCGCTTGCGATAAAAATTTCA
Organism: Candidatus Spechtbacterales bacterium; assembly: GCA_049274815.1. Taxonomy (GTDB): domain Bacteria; phylum Patescibacteriota; class Minisyncoccia; order Spechtbacterales; family HO2-43-30; genus JBASTI01. The sequence goes on from JBASTI010000079.1 coordinate 16,048, forward strand.
GAATTTCCCTCAAAATTCTCCTTTTCATATAACACGACTCCCGCCTGTCTGTTTTTGCCGTTGCCGCCAAACACAATTGCGGAAACCTCATTTTTAAGATGCGCAAATTCGCCAACTAAGTCGGTGCTTTGCTTAATGCTCTTGCAGTCTATGCCCCGATTTGTTTCATTGGTCGGGTGTTTGCATGCCGTTATACTAAATTCTCCTATGGCCTCGGTAGTCTGGTGCGCAAACCCGATTGACTCTATGTTGTTATCCGCATTATGTCCATGATTCTTAGCCGCCCCCCAGGTTTCGCAATGAGCGGCTAGCCCACTCAAGTCCGCGGCTTCGCCCACGGTTTCGCCGAGATACGGACACTGACGATGCATCAAGAGCTTGTTGCCGTTGAGGTCGTCGTCGCTTACTACAAAAGCTTTTACCTGGCCCCTATGGTAGTCAGGACCGCTGTAGGCAGTTACCGAATGCCCAAGGCACTCGGTGGTAACATCAAAGTAAATAGATGAAATATCGTCGTTTTTGAATATTGGATTCTTTCCCTCTATTAAATGCAACGGCCCCTCAAGAATGCCTCTTCGAGTAGGACTGCTAAATCCCGCGTCGATGCCAAATATTTCAAGATTACAACGCCCTAAAATTTTAATTGCGCTTAAGTCCTTTCCGATAAAAGTTCCCTGATTAAAATCTTTAATGTCATTCAAAATCGTTTCCGATCTGTTTTCCTGTCCGTCAAGCGTTGATTCGGCAAATAGCACTACCCCTCCATACCTAAGACTATCTAAATCAATCACTGTGCTGCCGGATACTGACGGCCACTCAAATTTAGAAACCTGCCAGCTCACTGGCGGCACATTTAGTATCGTAA
>JBASTI010000080.1:0-2618 GCA_049274815.1 Candidatus Spechtbacterales bacterium
GCGTCAAGATTGATATTGCGCAAATCTTCGCCAGTAGAAAACGCGCGGCCGGCTCCGGTAAGAATCAGTGTCTTTCCATCTTCGTCGTGAGCAAATCTGTCTATGGCCAAAACCAATTCACCGGACATCACGCGATTAAAAGCGTTCATTCGTTCGGGGCGGTTTAGGGTAATAGTCGTGATTCCATTTTCACCGGCTTCGTACTCAATAAACCTATAACCCGACATATAAACCTCCTGTAAAAGAACTTTTTTAACTCACCCCCTGCCTGCCGGCAGGCAAGCTAACCCCCTCTCTTAAAGTAAGAGAGGGGGAACTGGGGGGTGAGTTATTAGGCTTTTTGTATCACAATTTGCAAAAGAATACCAGCCGCGATATTATAAACTGATGGCAAAAGCTAATACTCAAAAATTAGAACAGCGTATTCCGCCACAAAATGTAGAAGCGGAACAATCCGTGCTTGGCTCCCTCATGCTCGATAAAGACGCGATAACGAAAGTTGTGGATTTTTTGCAAACCAAAGATTTTTACCGCGATACGCACCAAATAATTTACAGAGCGATGGTCGGCCTTTTTGAGCGCAGGGAGCCGATAGATATCTTGAGCCTCACAAATAGACTAAAGGGGGCCGGAGAGCTTAAGAATATGGGCGGTCAGGCCTATCTTGCAGAACTTGTAAACTCGGTGCCCACAGCAAGCAACATTACGCACTACGCACAAATTGTCCAAAGAAAACGTATCTTGCGGGAACTGATAAGCGCGTCATATGACATTGCCCAGCTTGGCTACAGGGAAGAAGAAGACATTGACGTGCTTTTGGACGAAGCGGAAAAAAGAATATTTGGGATATCGGAAAAATCTCTTAGCCAAAACTTTGTACAAGTGCGCTCATCGCTTGAAGAAGCGTTTGAGAGAATTGATAAATTGCACCGCCATGAAGGAGAAATTCGCGGCGTGCCCACGGGCTTTGCCGATTTGGATAATTATCTCGCGGGGCTTCAAAAATCCGATCTCGTTGTCCTTGCCGCAAGGCCGAGTCTCGGGAAAACTTCTTTCGCGCTTGATATAGCAAGAAACGTAGCCATCAAATCCAAAGTGCCTGTGGGCATATTCAGTCTAGAAATGTCTCAGGAGCAGCTCGTTGACCGCCTTATCGCATCTCAAGCTGACGTAGACCTTTGGCGCATTCGCACGGGCAATCTTTCAAGCAAGGGGGAAGACAATGATTTTTTGAGAATCCAAAATGCTCTTGGCATACTTTCCGAGGCCCCTATTTTTATAGATGATTCCCCCTCCCCTACAATTATACAGATGAGGGCTATGGCTCGCCGACTCCAGGCAGAACATGGCCTCGGCCTTGTCATAGTAGATTATCTCCAGCTCATTCAACCTCGCACAATGTTTGAAAGCATGGTCCAACAGGTGACGGAAATTTCCCGTTCCCTCAAAGCCTTTGCACGCGAGCTCAACGTCCCTGTCCTTGCTGTCTCCCAACTTTCGCGCGCGGTAGAACAGCGCTCCCCGCAGATACCGAGATTGTCGGATCTTAGGGATTCGGGATCCATAGAACAGGACGCAGATGTTGTGATGTTTATATATCGCCAAAATAAAGATAAAGAAGATTCGCCAAATAAAAATACAGCCGAAATCCATATCGCGAAGCACAGAAACGGTCCCCTTGGAAAAGTTCATTTATACTTTGATGAAAGAAAGGTAAGTTTCAAGGATCTCGCTAAAAATTACGAATAATGCTCCCCCTCCAACTCCAAAATCTAATCCAACAATTCACTAAACTGCCCGGCATTGGTCCTCGTCAGGCCGCGCGGTTTATTTTTTATTTATTGAGAAATAAAAATGAAATATCCACGCTTTTAGATACTCTCAAGTCAGTAAACGAGAGTATCAAACTGTGCCAAAACTGCTTTCTTCCTTCCCAAACAAAATTGACGGGGTCAGACCCCGTCAATTTGTGCAATATCTGCGCAAGTCCAAGGCGGGATAAAAACACAATCTGCATAGTTGAAAAAGAAACCGACGCGCTGAATGTTGAAAAAACCGGACAATTTATGGGACACTACTATATACTTGGGGGATTTATCGATCCATTAGAAAGGGATAGCTTAGCGTACGAGCGGCTTAATATATTATTACAAAAATTAAATACCACTACAAAAGAATTAATTTTGGCATTTACACCTCGCCGCGAAGGTGACTTTACCTCGCTATACATAGAAGAACAACTTAAACCCCTAAAAGAGCACGGAGTTGATATAAAGACAACCCGCCTCGGCCGCGGGCTCTCATCGGGCGCGGAACTTGAGTACGCGGACGAAGAGACCCTCAAAAACGCGCTCGCGGGAAGACGTTGATAAAATAAAATAAAATGGCCCTTTAGGTTGGGCCATGAATCTCTATTTTTTGACTCCTCTTGATTTATCGCATCTTACAATAAACTCAAGCCACTTAGTATCGCCTATGCTACGATGGCTCTCCCCGGACAACATAGGCGTAAATCCAGCTTCCAGAAGAATTTGCGAAAATTCCTGGAGTTGATAATACGCGAAAAACCTTTTATCCTCCACTGCCCAGCCATCTCTTGTTTCTGAAACTATGCCCTC
>JBASTI010000081.1:0-4999 GCA_049274815.1 Candidatus Spechtbacterales bacterium
GTATTCATCCCCATTCCGCCGTACTCTTCGGGGAACGAAATGCCCATCAAGCCCATTTGGGAAATTTTCTTTACGAGCTCATGCGGAAATTCCCCCCTGGGCTCAAGCTCCCGATAACCAACATCAAGCAATTCCTTTTTGCCAAACTCATCCACAAAGTCACGTAGCATTCTTACTTCTTCGCTAAGCTGCATTTTTACCTCCTTAATATATCGCCGGCGGTTCGCCGTAGACTTTTTGTAGCGCCTTTATTACTTCCCCTTCTGTGGCAAGTGCTTCCACCGCCGCAATTATCGGGAGCATAATGTTTTCATTGTTGTAGGCCGTCCTTTCCACCTCACACAAAGCGCGTTCCACGGCAGTATTGTTTCTGGTAGCGCGTAGTTTTCGCAATCGCTCTATCTGAATTGCTTCAGCATTTTTGTTGCCGCGAAATTCGATGTTTTGCTTTTCGCCTTCGAGCTTAAACTTATTTACGCCAACTACAATTTCTTCCCCCCGCTCAACAGTTTCTAAATGCCGGACTGCGGAATTTTCGATTTCAACTCTTGCGTAGTGCCGTGGAAAATTATGCGCGATATCTTTTACCATTCCGCCGCGATTTTCGACGCATTTAATATGCTGCCATGCTTCTTCCTCTATCTCATCGGTAAGGCATTCCATGTAATAGGAACCCCCAAGGGGATCAACAACATCCGCGACTCCGGACTCATGCGCGATTATCTGCTGTGTGCGCAAAGCAAGAAGAGCCGCTTCTTCGGATGGCAGAGAGTCCTGCTCATCATACGCGTCCACATGCACGCTTTGGGCTCCTCCGAGCACTGCGGCCAACGCCTGCAAGCTTGCGCGCGCTATGTTGTTCTTATTCTGTTGCCAAGTTAAGCTTACGCCAGAAGTCTGCGCGTGAAATCGCAGCTTGAGCGACCTCTCGTTCTTCGCGCCGAATCTATCGCGCATAATTCTCGCCCACATACGCCTGCACGCGCGAAACTTCGCTATCTCTTCAAAAAAATTATTATGTACATCAAAAAAGAATGAGAAACGCGGCGCAAACTCGTCCACCTCAAGGCCCCTATCTATACACGCCTGCACGTAAGCAATTCCGTCGGCAAGCGTAAAGGCGAGTTCTTGCGATGCAGTCGCGCCTTTTTCGCGAATGTGGTAGCCGGAGATACTTACGGGATTATAATTTGGCATGTGCTTCACGCAAAACTCAACCGTATCAACAAAAACTTTCATTGACGGCTCTACGGGAAACGCAAGCTCGTTTTGCGCGTGAAACTCCTTCAAAATATCGTTCTGAATAGTACCGCGCATGGCCCGCTCGCTTACACGCCTTCTTTTGCAAAAAACATAATACATCGCAAGCAGCACGCAAGCCGGCGCGTTTATTGTCATTGACACACTTACATATTCACCGTTTACCTTTTTCCCCACTGGAATATCTCGGAAAATCCTTGTAAAATCTTTCTGCGAGTCAACGGCAACCCCGCCCTTGCCCACCTCCCCGGGATAACCCATGTCTTTAGCTTGGTCAGAATCATAGCCAAGAAGAGTCGGCATGTCAAAAGCCGTGGAAAACCCGGTCTCCCCTTCTGCCCAAAGCTTCAAAAATCTCGCGTTGGTATCTTGTGGCAATCCGAACCCGGCAAACTGCCGCATTGTCCATAGCCGCCCCCTATAGCCGCTTGCGTGTATACCGCGCGTATAGGGAAATTCCCCGGGAAATCCTATGTCTTTTAAAAAATCGATGTTTTTAAAATCATCCAGTGTCCAAAGAATCTTTTCTCTTTTCATCTTTTTGCTCCTTGTAAAAGTACTCAAATCGTTATAGCATAACTCGTCATAGAACGAAAGCTGGGGGGATTAGAAATTGATACAGGAAGCAGCGGAGTTTATGGGTAAGCACATTTTGTTCTTTTTGCCGCAGTCAACGTCGGGTACTATGGAGCACCCGTGGGATTATGTAGCGCATTTTATTGTGAGTTTTGCAGGTGTCGGCATTCTTTTCACGGCGCTGTTCTTTTTACTAAAAGCGCTCGGAGTACAGCCCGGCGCACAGCAAAAAATAGCGATTTTTACAGGCGCGGGGATAATGCTCGTCATTGGAATAATAAAAGAGATCAACGACAAAAATCTTGGCAAAACAGACATGGCTGGAGATATGCTGGCAGACATCCTTGGCATCCTAGCGGCCCTCCTCTTGGCCTTCCTTGTCATAAAAATACTACACTAAAAACTCCCGACTTAATCGGGAGTTTTTCTTCAAACAACTATGCTCACGACTCGCCTCGGCACCACGATAACTTTTTGGGGCGCTTTACCCTCGAGCCATTTTGATATTTTTTCGTCTTTTAACGCCATTTCCTTAATATAATCTTCGGCGGCATCGATACTAACTTCTATCTGCGCGCGGACTTTGCCGTTTACCTCGACAGCCATACGCACCCTTTTTTCTTTGATTTTCTCCGGGTCATATTCGGGCCAACGCTCGTCATGAATGCTTGTCTTGTGGCCCAGCTTTTCCCAAAGTTCTTCTGTTATATGCGGGGCGAAAGGAGCGAGGAGCTTTAGCAAAACTTCCATATATTGTATATCGTATGTTGTATATTGGGTCATTTTATTAGCGAATTCCATCAAAGTAGATATCGCGGTATTGTATTGCAAGCTTTCCACGTCCTCCGTAACTTTCTTAATTGTTTTGTGTGTAATCTTTTCTAGGTCTTTGTTTATATTTTTGGAAATTTTACCATTTACTAATACCCAAACGCGTTTTAAAAAACGCGAAACCCCGACTATTCCCCTATCCTGCCAATCACCTCCCTGTTCATAGGGCCCAAGAAACATCAAATACATACGCAGGGCATCGACGCCGTAAGACTCAAAATATTCGTCGGGACTTACAACATTGCCGCGCGACTTTGACATCTTCGCTCCGCCTTTTATCAAAAGCCCGTGCGCCCTAAACTTTCTAAACGGCTCATCAAAATCAACAAGGCCCATGTCATGCAAGGCCATGGTTATAAACCGCGCGTACATAAGATGAAGAACCGAGTGCTCCTTGCCACCAATATACATATCAACCGGAAGCCATTTTTTAGTAATGGTTTCATCAAACGGCTTTTTATCAATGTCACTCGAAGGGTATCTCAAAAAGTACCACGAGGAATCCAAAAAATTATCCGAGATATCTGTTTCGCGACGCGCCTCTCCCCCGCATGTAGGACATTTACTTTTTACAAAATTTTCCATTGCGGCAAGCGGTGATTTATCAGTTCCGGTCGGACGAAAATTCTCCACATACGGCAACTCTACCGGCAAATCCTTTTCCGGTACGGGCACCGCGCCACACTCATTACAGTAGATGACGGGTATCGGCGGACCCCAATAACGCTGACGGGATATAAGCCAATCGCGAAGATGATAATTTATTTTTTCATTGCCTTTAGCAAACCTTGACATCGCCTCTTTAGCTTCTGCGTCAGTCACTTGCCGTATCGGCAAATTGAATTTCTCGGCAAACTCACGGTCGCGCTCGTCATGCGCGGGAACCGCCATAATCGCTCCGGTGCCATATCCTTGAAGCACGTAATCGGCAATCCATACCGGAATTTCTTCGTTGTTTGCCGGATTTATAGCTTTAATTCCCTTAAGCTCAACGCCGGTTTTTCCTTTGGCAAGATCAGTGCGCTCTAGCTCTGTTTTTTTCTTGGAAGCAGAGATGTACGCTTGAATTTCGTTCAAATTTTGAATTATGAATTTTGAATTATGAATTATGGAATTCACAAAATGGTGCTCTGGGGACAATACTAAGTAAGTAGCCCCGAACAAAGTATCCGGCCTAGTTGTGAAAACCCTAATTCCTAATTCGTTATTCGTAATTCCAAACTCCAGTTCCGCCCCTTCGGAGCGACCGATCCAATTCCTCTGCGCCGTCTTTACGGCCCTGGACCAGTCCAGGGCCTCTAAATTATTTAAAAGTTTCTCTGCGTATTTGGTAATTTTTAAAAACCACTGTTCAAGCTCTTTTTGCTCGACAACACTATCGCATCGCTCGCACTTCCCGCCGATGACTTGCTCATCCGCAAGCACCGTCTTACAACCCGGGCACCAATCAACCGGAGCTTTGGCGCGATACGCAAGGCCGGCTTTATACATTTGTAAGAACAGCCATTGCGTCCATTTGTAATATTTGGGGCTGCTCGTATCTACCTCGTGATCCCAATCAAAAATAGCGCCCATCTTTTTTAGTTGTTCGCGAAAAAGACCAACATTTTTTTCTGTTTCGCTTTTGGGATGCGTCCCCTGTTTTATCGCAAAATTTTCCGAATGTATACCAAACGCATCAAAGCCCATCGGTTCAAAAACATCATGTCCTTTCATCCGCATATACCGGCCGTAAATATCGGACCCGGTAAATGCGAAAACGTTTCCCATGTGCAAGCCCTCTGCCGAAGGGTAGGGAAACATCATGAGGTTGTAATACGGCCTTTTTGCTTTTTTGATGTCAACCTTCCATGCCCTTTTCTTTTCCCAAATCTTGCGCCATTTTTTTTCGATTTTTATTGGATTATATGATTCCATGCTTGTAATATTATCATAATAAATCATGAAATGGCCAGTAGAATCGTCTTGGAATCCCTATCAACGGGTCGTGATCGCACAAATTAAAATCCCCTTTCTTTGATAGAAGGGGATGTTTTTATAGTACTCCTTTACTACTCCAGATACTTTGGAGGGAAAGTGGTCTTCACTGATCGCAAGCAAATCGTACGCGGTTTCGTCCAATTTCTCAAATTCGAGCTCCAGCCGACCTTACTATCCGTGCCGGATTTCCTCAGTCCGGAAAAAGGCTGCTGGTTTACCATGGCCGCAGTGGTTCGGTCATCGGAGATATTCCCCGCCGAAAAGCGCAGCGCCTGCAATGCCTCACAGAGTTGGAGCACATCATTGGTGTGGATCGCGCCCGTAAGCGCATAGGGAGAGGTGCTATCGCAAA
>JBASTI010000082.1:0-11006 GCA_049274815.1 Candidatus Spechtbacterales bacterium
ACCCTTCAGGTGGCGAAGCTAACGCGTTAAGTCTCCCGCCTGGGAAGTACGGCCGCAAGGCTAAAACTCAAAGGAATAGACGGGAATTTGCACAAGCGGTGGACCATGTGGTTTAATTCGTCAACAAGCGAAGAACCTTACCAGGGCTTGAAGACCAAGTGAAACCCTGCGGAAACGCGGGGATCTCTACAAGGACACTTGGACAGGTGGTGCACGGCCGTCGTCAGCATGTGGCGTGAGCTGCTCCCTTAAATGGGTTAACATGCGCAACCCCTGCTGTCTGTTATATGTGTCAGACAGAACTGCTCGCGTTTAGTGAGAGGAAGGTGGGGATGACGCCAGGTCAGCGTGCCCCTTTGATGTCCTGGGCGACACACGTGGTACAATGGCCGGTACAATGCGTTGCAATACCGCAAGGTGGAGCCAATCGCATCAAAACCGGTCTCAGTTCGGATCGAGGTCTGAAACTCGACCTCGTGAAGCTGGAATCGCTAGTAATCGCGGGTCAGCCATACCGCGGTGAATACGTTCCCAAATTTTGTACTCACCGCCCGTCACACCAGTGAAGCCGGTAGTACCCGAAGTCTCCGCGATTTATCAAGGGGCCTACGGTAAGATCGGTGACAAGGGTGAAGTCGTAACAAGGCATCGGTAGCGGAAGCTGTCGATGGAACATTACTTAAAATTTTTTTCACTTTTACTTTCCCCTCGGGGACGGTTAAGCGGAGAAAATTTAGTCGGCCAAGTCGAGGGTCTGAATTCAGCCCTTAACTTGTTGGTTTTGGTCTCTAATCCTAAACGAGACTACTTATATTGGTATGCACCGTAGAAAGCATAAGAACAAAACAATAATGGAATTCTACTATATGCATTTGAATAGTTTTTCGAGTTCGTCAACCTCTCTTATGGAAGAGGTTTTTTGGGGTGTGATGAAGACATAAAGATCACAAAGGTAATCGTATCCCAAAAAGCCTCTTTCTCCGGAAAGGGGTAATTTTATTTTAGGGGGAACGAAATGATATGTGAAGCGTGCGAAGAAGGTAACATAGATGTACTCTGTCGGCAGGTTGTGCCGTATGACTACCGGTATCTTTTTCTAGATGTAGACAGCTGCCTGTGCGGGATAGAGGGAATAAACGAACTTGCTCTAATGTGCGGGAAGAAAACGGAAATTGTAGAACTAACACGCAAGGCAATGGACGGCGAGGTTGCATTCGACGAAGTATTTCAAAGACGTTTGGAGATTATACGGCCCATGCGCCGGGATCTCGCAAGGATTTCTCGGCTGTACATTGAAAATCTCGCACCGGACGCAAAAGAGACGATACAGATATTGCAGGATTTAGGCGTGAACGTCTGTTTGATATCCGGGGGTTATCGCGAGGCAATTCTACCACTCGCCGAGTATGTTGGTATATCAGAAAGGGATGTATACGCCAACGAACTTTTCTTCCGAAGGGGCCGGTATGCGGGCTTTGACGAGAGCAACCCATTATCGCGCAACGGAGGAAAACGTGAGGTGATCGAAAAACTTAGAGCCGCAAACAAGATTTGGGGGCCGATGGCTATCATGGGAGATGCCGTTTCAGAACTTGAAACAAAGCCGGTCGTCGATCTGTATATTGGCTTTGGGGGATTTGAGTCAAGGGAGGTCGTAAAAGAGCAGGCGGATGTATTCTTGCCGCACTCGTCGTTTTCTCCAATCTTGCCACTTATCTTCAATTGTCAAATTTGGGAGATACTTCTGTATTACCCACAGTATAGAAAGGCGATGAAGCGAGGACTCGAAGTTTTAAGAACTGCGCAGTTTAATTACCATGCGTTCAGGCTTGGCGAAAGCTTGTTGGCATGCGTAAAAAATTTGCCGCAAGAGATTTTTGAGAAGAGCTATCCCGTGCCCCCGGTGTGGAAAGGCTATTAAGTTCAAGCAAAACAAATCCTAAGGTTTTTGTATGATTTTTCATGCGATTTCCCTTAGGATTTTTTGTCCTATATTAATATACAATTAACTCACGATCGTGAGTTAATTGTATATTAAAGATTGCTATGGTAAGATTGCTTATATGTCTTCACGAATGAGGATAAACAAAGATTCTATTGAAGCCGCGATTTTGGTCGCGGCGTTGGGGCAGGTGTCAATTTTTGCTCCCATAGGGGGAGCAGTGGTTCTTGCTCTGACGAAGCATTTTGTTAAGAAATGGTGGGAAGAAGGCGGGCCATATATTCCACCCGAGACCGATCCGGAACAAGTCAGAGAGAGTATTTACAAGCTAAAGCGCAACGATTACATTCAATGGCGCATTAACAAAAAGGCCAACAAAACAGTAGTTGAGCTGACAAAGAAAGGGCAGAAGGCATTTGCGCATGCAACGTTTGCTAACATCACAATTGACCGCAAAGGCGACTGGGATGGGCAATGGCGGTTTTTCCTTTTTGATATTCCCGAAAAACGAAGAAAGATGCGTGATATTCTGCGGGCGAGGGTAAAAAGTTTGGGATTTTTTCAATTCCAAAAGAGCGTATGGATATATCCTTTCGAATGCGAAAAAGAGATTAGGTATGTTTGTGAATATTTAGAAGCTACTCCGTATACAATGTTGTTTACTGCCAAGATCGATAACGATAGGATTTTGAGACGATATTTTTTGAGGGAAAGAGTTTTATTGCGGCGGCATCTTAACCTTGTCGATAAGGGTCTGCGATATTAATGTTGTTCTTTATACAAATAACTCACGATCGTGAGTTATTTGTATAAAGAACATGGGGGCTTGATTTTGAGGATTGAGAAAGGTACAATAACGGAAAGCTTGACCTCGCTCCGCCTTCGCCCATGCTTCGGGCGGGCAGGCAAAGCTTCAGCGGGACGCTAAAATTTCTGACTAGAGTAGAAATTTGGAGAAATTTTGCGGGCGTGTAGCTCAGTTGGTTAGAGCACGTCACTGATAATGACGGGGTCCCAAGTTCGAATCTTGGCACGCCCACCCAAGAGCAGAAATGTATACTTCACTACCACAACAATTTATTCTTTCGCGAAAGCCAAAGGAGTATCGAAAGCAAGGGCCGAGTCATTGCGGGGTGTATTCCATAAAGGCGATTTTGAGTGCTTATGGGAAGGATGTAAAAAGTCACCCAAAAGAATACCATACGAATTATGTCGGACAACACTTTTTTAGTTTTTCGATCGGAAAAAGATACAACGAAAAGATATTGGAATCATACGGCCTGGAGGCGCAAGGAGATAGTGCAAAGGATTTTCCGGATAAAGAGAAAATAGTGTTATTGAAAGCGCTACTTTCTAAAAATAACCCCGTAATGGTTCGTATAGGGAATGGTTATTTTGGTTGCACATACAATCCGACCATCGGCAAGTTTATACCTCACTGGATTACTTTGTGGGGCTACGATGAGGGCGAGAAAATTTTTTATGTGTATGACTCCGGATTGCCAAAGAAGTGTTGGAACACGACGGTGCCTATTGGGAATACAACGAGAACCTATGAAGAAATATTGCGCGACTGGAATTTCGGAAATAAACCCTGGCATTTTTTATCATGGAATATATCGCGGAAGTCATTTTTTTACATAAAATTAAAAAGTCATCAAAATTAAGATTAACGCTATGCAAAAATTTATTAACAAATTATTCAACATCAAAGAGGCCCATGCCCACTGCGATATTCCCTGCGGCATATATACTCTGGAGCCGGCAAAGATAGCAGCAAAGACAGTTGTGAAAATGGTTGAAAAAATAGGGGAGATTACTCCGCCCACTCCCCAAGAACTACTAAATAGAGATGCCTTAGGGATTAAAACCAGGGCAAATTCGCTGATGCGCTATGTGATGATCAAAGAGGAGCATGCGCAGATTGCGAAGCAGGAGCTTTTGATTCTCTGGACAGATTATTTCAACGAAGAGCATCTTAAAATGTTCCCAGATCTGCACGATAAGTTCTGGAAAGCAACTAAGCTTTGCTCGGCTAATAAAAGAGAAGTGAGCATGGCTAAGGCGCAGGAGCTTTTGGAGGTAGTTGAGGAAATCGCGGAGATGTTTAAGAAGGCGGAGGCAAGGAAATAAATCAGGTTGCCCCGTCATTCGACGGGCCAGTAGTTTAGTGGTAGAACACCGCATTTGCAATGCGGAGATCGCGGGTTCGATCCCCGCCTGGTCCACTTTTTACTTATCCACAGCGCATCTATTGACTCCTTCTGGTATAATATTAGGAAAGGCCGATAATAGTATGTATAATTAGCCGCCGATGGCGAGCCGCGCTAATGGCGGGATATTAATAATTAACATTAAATATATGATAGTTCAAACCTGGGCAGATGTTATCATAGCCTCTCTCCAAAATTTATGGAACTGGTTCGTGGGATTTGTCCCCTCTCTTTTTGGCGCCATACTTGTATTCGCGGTGGGGTGGCTCGTCGCAATAGCATTGGGCAAGCTTGTCGCAAAAGTGTTAGCGGCCGCGCAGATTGATAGGATTTTTGATCAGCTTGGCGTTATGAAAGCGGCGCACAAAGCCGGTATTGACTGGCAGTTTAGCGGTTTTGCGGGCTGGATTGTAAAGTGGTTCTTGCTAATCGCGTTCTTTATGGCTGCCGCGGATATTTTGGGACTGCAGGAAGTAGCAAAATTCCTTACTGCCATACTCGCGTATGCCCCAAATATTTTCGTAGCGGCATTAATTTTGGTTATAGCGGCAGTAGTGGCTGATTTCCTGGAAAAACTAATAAGGGCAAGTATAAAGGCCGCGGAATTCACGGCGCCAAAAATGCTTGGCATCGTGGTTCGCTGGGCTGTATGGGTATTTGCGTTTCTTGCTGTGTTCGATCAGCTTGGCATTGCCGCCAATCTTGTAAATACTTTGTTTATGGGATTCGTGGCGTTTCTCGCGATTGCAGGTGGGCTCGCGTTTGGTTTCGGGGGACAGGGCGTTGCAAAGGAGTGGCTGGAGAAATTATCCAAAGAAATCGGCAAGTAGAAATAATCAATAAAGCAATGCACAAAACTTCTCCTTAAGAGAAGTTTTGTTGTTGTGCTATTGCTATTGACAGCAATATTTAAATTTTGGTATCATACGGACAGGTGTTAAAATTTACCGGAAACAATAGAATAGTGCGTATTAAAGAAAGCGGTTAGTTTTGCATATTTTGAATTATGAAAACAACCGCAGAAAGATGCGGCTGTTTTATTTTCGCAAGGTAAGGACTTTGACAAGCGAATATAACGGAGTTTTATAACTCCGCAGGAAAACAAATATTTATAAGGGCGTATGGTGGATGCCTTGATACCAAAAGGGGATGAAGGACGTGGCGTGTCTGCGATAAGCCTCGGGGAGGTGACGAGCAACCTGTGATCCGAGGATTTCCGAATGGGGAAACCCATCGCGGCAAAACCGCGATACTCCGACTTTGGTCGGAGTCCAAACCCGCTGAAGTGAAACATCTCAGTAAGCGGAGGAAAAGAAAAAAATGCCAATGCTTCGCATTGGCACATTCCCCCAGTAGTGGCGAGCGAAAAGGGAAAAGCCTAAACTTCGACTTCGTATATAATATATAGGTAGTCGGAGGGTTGTAAGATGGGAATGCTCTGGGGCTCCGCCAATTGGCGGACCAGAAGGAGTTCAAAAATATGCGATTTGTCTAGTGGAATGTCCCTGGAAAGGGCAGCCAAAGAGGGTAATAGCCCCGTATACGAAAGACATTGCATGCTCCTAGTTTCTATTCTTGAGTACCTCGAGGAACGATCACTTCGAGGGAAGCAGGCAGGACTATCTGCCAAGGCTAAATACTTTTGGTAATCGATAGTGAACAAGTACCGTGAGGGAAAGGTGAAAAGTAGCCCGGTAAGGGCGGTGAAATAGTACCTGAAATCATACGCCTACAAGGAGACGGAGCCTCGCAGTTGCGGGGTGACGTCGTGCCTTTTGCAGAATGAGCCAACGAGTTTATATGCGCTACAAGCCTAAGTCGCTTTGCGATGGAGGCGCAGGGAAACCGAGTCTGAATAGGGCGTTAAGCGGCGCATATAAGACCCGAAGCCAGGCGAGCTACCCATGGCCAGGGCGAGTTCCGGGTAAAACCGGGAGGAGGCCCGCACCCGTTAGCGATGCAAAACTATGGGATGAGCTGTGGGGAGTAGTGAAAAGCTAATCGAGCCTGGTAATAGCTGGTTCTCCCCGAAATAGCTTTAGGGCTAGCCCTAGGATAGCAGTTTGGAGGTAGAGCACTGGATGGTTTAAGAAGGATTCTCCAACTTAGACCAATCAAACTCCGAATTCCAAATATGCGTTTCTTAGGAGTTAGAACGTGAGGGCTAAGCTTCACGCTCGAAAGGGAAACAGCCCAGACTGTAATCTAAGGTCCCAAAATTTCGATTAAGTGGTAAAGGAGGTGAGAGTTCTCTGACAGCTAGGAGGTTGGCTTAGAGGCAGCCATCCTTTAAAAAGTGCGTAACAGCTTACTAGTTAAGAGTTCTTGCGCCTAAAATGTAACGGGGCTAAATCGAATACCGAAGATACAGCTCCGACCTCAAATATATTTATATATAGGTGGTCGGAGGGTAGGGGAGCATTCTTTATCCAGCGAAGTCGTTTTGGAAAAAACGGTGGAGGATAAAGAAGTGAGAATGTTGGCACAAGTAACCGCAAGTCCGATTAGATATCGGACCACCGAAAGCCCGAGGTTTCCTTGGCAATGTATATCAGCCAAGGGTTAGACGGCCCTAAGTTCTCCGACGACAGTCGGAGGGCGATGGACAGCAGGTTAATATTCCTGCTCCTGCATATTTTTCCGAAGGGTGACGGAGATTTGGAGATTACGAGTGTTACTGGATTCGCTTTGAGTCCCGACCTCGGTCGGGACGAAGTAATCAATAAATCTTCCTAGAAAAGCCCGTAGGGTTAAGGGTATGCAGTCCGTACCGCAAACCGACACAGGTGGGCAGGGCGAGTAGCCCAAGGTGAACGGGTGATTCCTCGTTAAGGAACTCGGCAAAAAAGCTAGGCGTAAGTTCGCAATATGCCTTTCCCGACTTAGGTCGGGACGCAGCTAAAGTTTGCCTGGTGACTGTTTAACTAAAACACAGGTCCCTGCGAACTCGTAAGAGGAAGTATAGGGGCTGACGCCTGACCAATGCTGGAACGTCAACTGCGCGTTGTCTTATAGAGCAATCTGTTTGGCTAGGCGTAGAAGCGCCAGTGAATGTCGGCCGTAACTATAACGGTCCTAAGGTAGCGAAATTCCTTGGCCCGTAAATTGGGTCCCGCACGAAAGGCGTAACAACTGGGTAACTGTCTCAACGAGGAGCCCGGTGAACATCCAATATCGGTAAAGATGCCGTTTTCCTGTGGCAAGACGAAAAGACCCCGGGAGCTTTACTGTACCTTTCTATTGGCTTATTTTGTTTGATGCGTAGCGTAGTGGGGAGACTTTGAACCTCGATTCTCGGATCGGGGGGAGTCATCAATGAAACACCCATCTTCAAAGAGGATAATTCTAACTAGCCGACTAAAATCGGTTAAGACAGTGGAAGGTTGACAGTTTTAGTGGGGCGCTAGACCTCCTAAAAGGTAGCGGAGGCGTTTAAAGGTCGGCTAGCTCCGGATGGAAATCGGAGTAGTCGTGTAAAGGCATAAGCCGGCTTTAGTCCAAGGCGTATTGGCCGCGGACTCACGAAAGTGTAACTTAGTGAACCGATACTTTTTTATAGAAAAGGTAAAGATCATCAGACAAAAGTTACCCCGGGGATAACAGGTTAGTCGGGCCCGCGAGTTCATATCTACGGCCCGGTTCGACACCTCGATGTCGGCTCTTCGCATCCTGGGGCTGTACAAGGTCCCAAGGGTTGCCCTGTTCGGGCATTAAAGCGGAACGCGAGCTGGGTTCAGACCGTCGTGAGACAGGTCGGTCTTTATCTGCCACAGGCGTAGAATCTTGAAGGGAGTCCCTGACAGTACGAGAGGACCTCAGGGAACGAACCTCTGGTGTACCAGTTGTCCTGCCAAGGGCATTGCTGGGTAGCTAAGTTCGGAAGGGATAAGCGCTGAAAGCATATAAGCACGAAGCCTACCCTAAGATTAGGATTCATAGAGACCTTGAAGATGACGAGGTTGATAGGCTCATAGTGTAAGCGCCGCAAGGCGTTAAGCTTATGAGTACTAATTTCTCATAATGTAGTTTTCCCGCGGAGTTATAAGATTCTAAAAAATAGTGATTATAAATTTGGCGGTAATGCTGGAGTTGACCCACCTGATCCCATTCCGAACTCAGAAGTGAAATACTCCAAGGCCGATGATACTAGCGTTTTCGCTGGGAAAGTAGGTAGCCGCCGAATTTATAATCACTATTTTTGTTTTTGGTCTGGGAGTGCTACAATATTTCCGTGGATTACAGACATCAAAAACAAGTTATTATCGGCCTAGTATCTTTTATCGGATTGTTTGCCGCTTTATTTATTTTTGTTTTTTTGTTTGCGGGCATGCGATCGGCTACGTCACCAAAGCTCCAGGATGGGGCGGATAAACCTCTTTTCAAGGACTTGGAGGTTATATTCACGGATTTTTTTGAAATAAAGAGGCATGGTACGTTTGATGCCTTGGCGTACATAAAAAATCCAAATCTAGAGTACGGCTCCTCAAATATTTCATATGAATTTATTTTTTTAGATAGCGGCGGAAGGGAAATATACAAAATTTTAGGGAAATCCTTCATCCTTCCGAAGGAATCGCGATATATAATAGAGCCAGCCATAAAATTGACGAGCGAACTTGACTCTGGTCCCATAAGGCCAGCGGGGGTAGAATTTCGTATAACAGGGGTAACGTGGCAGCGACTTGCCCCGTTTTCTTCCGCCGGATTAGATTTAATCGAAACAAACCTAAAAAGAGACGCAAACATCAGTGCTTCTCGTTTTTCCGGGATAGTAAGTAATGAATCTCCATATAATTTAAAAAATGTGGAGGTGGACGTTCTGCTTTATACGGGCGGTAAGCCCGTTGCGGCGGGCAGAACGGATATGCAGGATCTTCTCCGCGGAACGGACAGATTTTTTCAGATTATGTGGCCATATATATTGGCCACAGATGCCAGTATTGATGCGAGGGTGGAAAGCAATTTTTTTGAGAATTCCAATTTTATAAAAGATTATTCTAGATAACTTTATGCGTGAGCATTTTAGGGAATTAGATTGGCCACTTGTCTTCCTGGCTTTGCTTCTTATCGCGTTTGGGCTGGTTTCCATATACGGCAGTGGGGGAGAAGAAATAGTAAATTTTAAGAGGCAGATCCTATGGCTAGCCATAGGGTTTTTTTTGATGGTTTTGATAAGTTTTTTTAATTATCGGGTTCTCGGAAATTATAGGGCGCCGGTAATGGTTATTTATGGATTTTCGCTTTTGTTGCTTCTGGGCGTTCTAATATTCGGGGTATCCGTAAGGGGGGCGGAGAGTTGGTACCGCATAGGTCCCATAACCTTTGAGCCCGTAGAGTTTGCAAAAATTGTTCTTATACTGCTTCTTGCAAAATATTTTTCTATGCGCCATATAGAAATGTATCGCGCGCGCCACATTGTAGCAAGCGGGTTGTATGTATTTTTACCAGCATCGCTTGTTTTTATCCAGCCCGACATCGGTTCGGTTATCATACTTTTGAGCATATGGTTTGGCATAATGGTTATAGCGGGTATAAAAATAAGGCACATTATTGTCTTAGTACTTTCGGGAATTATTTTAGTGTCTGTTGCCTGGTCTTTTGCTTTCCATGATTATCAGAAGGATAGGTTCCTTTCTTTTATCAATCCCGAGTCAGATCCAAGGGGAAGCGGATACAATGTATTGCAGTCAGTTATAGCCGTAGGTTCCGGCGGGGTATGGGGCAAGGGAATAGGCGCGGGCAGCCAGACCCAACTTGGTTTTTTGCCAGAGGCGCACACGGATTTTATTTACGCGGCAATTGTTGAGGAGATGGGATTGGCCGGTGCCGTTATACTACTGATATGTTTTGCGTTTTTTATAAGGAGAGTAATGAAAATTTCAAGGAACTGCACGAATAATTTTGCCCGTCTTGTATCCGCGGGTTTTTCCGTAATGATTATTTCGCAGATGCTTGTTAATATAGGCATGACGATGGGACTCCTGCCGATTACGGGCCTGCCTCTTCCATTCGTAAGTTACGGGGGGAGTAGTCTCATCTCTTTATTTGTAATGATGGGAATTTTAGAGAGCATTAAGGTAAACGGATAGAGAATATGTTATCCACAGTTATTCCTTGTATAAATGCGCTATAATAAAGCTATCGGTAAACATACTTCTTTTTAGTCTGCGAATATGGAGGAGGAATACGATAGCCCCAATCAAGGCGATTATAAACCACTTAGCGAAGTAAGCGCCTATACTCCTTATAGTCAAGAGTATTTGAGTTTGCTCGCGCGCAAGGGAAAGATCGAAGCCCAAAAAATTGGCGAAGTTTGGTATGCGCGCAGGGATGTTGTTGAGAGATATTCTGCGGAGCATCGCGAAGATGTAGTTAGGTTTGGAAAAGCGAGCAGGAAAAGCAGCGAAAGTAAAAACATATATAAAAGCGCGCTTAAGCAATCTTCCTTCAAGCCGTTTGCTGTTGGATTTTGCGCGGCGATCGTCTTAGTAATAGTTTCCCAGGCAGGTGTAGTCCAGGCATTTGCCGATAAGCATAGATCCGGGTATCGGCAAGTTCAAGTTATGGCGCAACAGAGTCTAGGCGACCTTAGGGTTGCAGCCACTAATCTAGGCGGCTATTACGCAGATGCGATAGCCGATACCCGATACCTTACTGCGGGCATCTTTGATCCCTTCGTCTCGGTCTTCAAATCCGGCGGGCAGGCCTACCAATCCACCAACAAAAAAATAACCTCCTTCTTCGGCAACGCGTATCTCAAGGTTGTAGAAACAGTAGTGCCGGGCTACACGCCCGAGGGCTCACCCCTCCAAGGGCCCTCTTCTCAATTTGCCGAGGAACTGGAAGAAACC
>JBASTI010000083.1:0-19278 GCA_049274815.1 Candidatus Spechtbacterales bacterium
AGTATGAGCGTGCTTGCTGTTGCGCGATGGGAGCGCAGGCTCCGTCCTTTGATAACAAAATTACCGCCCAAGAATGTTGTTTCATTGTATTCCACAAAGCGGCTTGAGTTTCTCGCGAAACTTAGAGAGGAAGAAGTGGAAGAACCATATAATCCTCCGGAATTTTTAAGCAGGATGCTCTGGGGCATCAGATTCCGTTCGCCAATCATGAACTCCGCGGGTATGTTCAAGAATGGCGAATGCTACAGGATTGTCGCAAGGCAGGGTGCCGGTGCATACCTTGGGGGCACAGGAACGTGGAATGCAAGAAAAGGAAACGTGAAAGACGGCATATATCTGCCTTTTGTTCCTTATCCAAGGTCGCGCGGCGCCTCCAACTGGCTCGGCCTTCCCAATGACGGCGATAAAGTGAATGCGCAGAGAGCTCTTAAGCTTCAGAGGGAAGCAAAATGTCCGGTTGGCTGGAGTGTCATGGGGTCTCCTGATTTGCAGGGAGAGCAGAAACTATTATCCCTTGTGCACGGAATGTGGCTTTATGATTACGCCGACGTTGATTTTCTAGAAATCAACGAGAGTTGCCCCAATACCGCGCATGGAAGGCCCCAAGACGACGATCTTGCGAACAGGTTGCGTTATGTCGCAGAGCATTATTTGGATAAGCGTTCACGGCGAATACCTGTTATAGTCAAATTTTCGAATGACACGGAACTCGCGCAGGTTCCCGCGCTTTTGGATCTTCTCTTTGAGCTTGGGTTTGACGGCGTGAATTTCGGAAACACCTCAACCGCCTACGCAGAGATAAGAGAGAGGATTCGTCCGAGCGAACGAAAGCTTTACGACTTTTTCACGGGAACATTCGGCGGCGGGGTAAGCGGCGCGCTTCTTAAGGAAAGATCTCTCGCGCTTTGCGCTCGGGCGGTGGAGTATCTTATGGCAGGTCCGCCTTCTCAGGAGTTTCATGTTATAAGAACTGGCGGGATTGAAAGTTGGGAGGACGTTTGGGAATCAGAAGGAATTGGAGTACGGCTCAATCAATGGTTCACTGGCTATTTCGAGAAGCTTGCCCTGCATGGGCATGATGTGTACCGGAAGTTTGTGTCAAATGGCTTAAAATAAGCCA
The DNA here is from genome assembly GCA_049274815.1 of Candidatus Spechtbacterales bacterium. Classification (GTDB taxonomy): domain Bacteria; phylum Patescibacteriota; class Minisyncoccia; order Spechtbacterales; family HO2-43-30; genus JBASTI01. The sequence goes on from JBASTI010000083.1 coordinate 1,121, forward strand.
TTTTTTGTTTATATACCTATTGTAGAAGAAGTCCTTCAGGGTGTATAATGGTATTGATGAATACCGCATTTCTGTTGATTTTTACATTGTTTTCGCTGGTTTCCTTTACTGCGATTTTGTTTGGGTCAGATCCTTATTCTGCCGCATTGCCCCTGCGTATATTGTTTTTCACAACTTTGTTTTTTTCATTTTTGGGACTGTTTAGTTTATCAAGCATAGGGCTTTCTAAATTGTTCGGCCGGTCTCTTGCGTTTGGGGGGGCATTCCGTAGAGGACTCCTATTTTCATTACTTGTTTCGACGCTTATCATGCTCGAGACATTTTCCGCTCTTAATATAGTAAACGCCATCGCTGTATTTTTAGTTGTTGTGGCCGTGGAAGCGGTAGCAATATTACGCAACCCACCTCGGCCCATCCTTCGTTAAAGCACGAAATATGCAATATGAAATAGTAAAACAGGAAATAAATTCCTCGCAGAATCTTAAGGAATTAGATTTAGTTTATAAAAAATACCTTGGGAGAAAGGGGGAAATTACGCTTGCATTGCGCGAAGTTGGAAAACTGCCGGAAAAAGAGAGGGGAGAGGGGGCGCGAGAGCCGCAATTTTTAAAAAAAGAGATTGAGTCGGAAATTATTAAAAAGTCACAGGAGTTGAGGAGTGCTGAAACCGACGACGGTCTTTTGGCCGAATGGCTTGACGTAAGCGCTCCAGGCGAGAAAGTAGAGCGCGGCCATTTGCATCCCCTTACGCAATTACAGAATCAGGTGAACGAAATTTTCAATTCGCTTGGCTTTGAAATCGTGGAAGGGCCGGAGGTAGAGACGGAGTGGTATAATTTCGACGCGTTGAATATTCCCAAAGATCATCCGGCGCGGGATATGTGGGATACTTTTTGGCTAAAATCGCGATTATTATTGCGCACCCATACCTCCCCTGTGCAGATTAGATACATGGAAACTCATCAGCCGCCATTGCGCATAATCGCGACGGGGCGGGCGTTTCGGCATGAGGCATCAGACGCGTCGCACGATATACAGTTTTATCAGCTGGAAGGGTTGATGGTGGATAAAGAAATCAGCGTAGCTAATTTTAAGGCAGTTATTAGCGAATTTTTTGAGGCACTATTCGGGGGAAACGCAAAGATCCGCCTTCGGCCGGCGTATTTTCCATTTGTAGAGCCGGGGTTTGAAGTGATGATGAGTTGCATGAATTGTAATGCGAAAGGATGTTCTGTGTGTTCAGGGAGTGGATGGCTCGAAATGATGGGCGCTGGCATGGTGCACCCGAATGTTTTTAAGGCGGCGGGGTATAATCCTGCTCCGCCAGCTGGCGGATGGCAGGGTTTTGCCTTCGGAATTGGCCTGGATAGAATCGCGATGATGAAATACAAGATTGATGATATCCGGTCGATGTATTCAGGTGATTTAAGATTTTTGAAGCAATTTTAACATGAAGTTTTCGTATAATTGGCTACAATCGTTCTTCGGCGAATCACTACCAGAGCCAGAAAAACTGGCAGAGATTTTGACAATGCACAGTTTTGAAGTCGAGGAAGTTTCAAAGAAAGGCGACGACTATATTTTGGACATTGATATTTTGCCCAATAGGGCAAGCGACTGCTTGAGTTATTTAGGGATAGCGAGAGAGATAGCGGCCCTTACGGGAATTTCCAATAAATTTTTGCCCCGAGGGGGGATCTTAAATAGGTGGACAGTTCGAAAGCTTTCAAACAAGAAAAACTTACTGAAAGTAAGCGCGGATAATAATTTATGTCCGCGATATGCCGCTTATGTTATTGGGGGGATAAAAATTACGGATTCTCCGGAGTGGATTAACAAGAGGTTGGCAAGTATGGATCAGAAGTCCATCAACAACGTAGTTGATATTACGAATTATATTATGTGGGAGCTCGGTCAGCCACTTCATGCATTTGATCTTGGGAAGATTGAGGGCGCAAGTATGAACATACGGTTATCAAAGAAAGGCGAGAAGCTGGAAACGCTTGACGGCACAAAGCACGACTTCGGCGACGACGCGATTGTTATAGAAGATTCCGGGCGGATTGTAGATCTTGCCGGGATAAAAGGCGGAGCAAACACGCAAATTGATGGAAATACAAAAACAATAATTTTTCAGGCGGCGATCTTTGATCCGGCGCGTATCCGAAGGACAACCCAGAAGCTTGGGATAAAGACAGACGCCGCGACGCGGTATATGCATGGATTTGATCTCGCTTTGCCGACTCAAGCGCTTGAGCGGGCAATGGCATTGCTTGGCGAAACAAACCATAAGGCGAAAATAGTCCAAAAAATAGATATTTATCCAAATCCGACAAAGCCCAAAAAGATTACACTGGATGTAGATTATGCGAATGCCCTTCTCGGTACGGATTTGTCAAAAAAAGCAATGGAGCAGACGCTCGAGAAATTAGGTTTTGTGTTGTCATCACTCGCCAAAGGATTTAGGTTTAAGGATATAGGGTCAAAGCTCGAGGTTACTGTGCCAAGATACAGATTGGATATTAACATTGCCGAAGATGTTATAGAGGAAATCGGCAGGATATATGGCTACGAAAACATAGAGCCGGCCTCGCCCCGGGGCATTCTTATAGCGCCCCGCCGCAACGAAAGGGTGTTTTGGCGCTCCATGGCGCGGCAGATTCTTACTGGATTTGGTTTTTCTGAGGTTTATAATTATTCGATGATAGCAGGCGGTCAGGGGCCGGAACTTCAAAATCCAATGAGCGACGAGTTTAGATACTTGCGGACATCTCTTTGGCCGGGAGTTCTAAAAAATATTTCGTCTAATTCGAGGTACTTTGAATCAATGCGGATATTCGAAATCGGCAAAGTATTTTTGCGGGATGAGGAAAATATTTCCGAAAATGAGAATTGCATTTTTGCGATGCGAGATCAAAAAGGCGGGGGAGAAGGCAAGGGATTTTATACAATAAAAGGCTACCTAGATGAATTTTTAAATAAGCTGGGTATTACTGATTTTTATTACGATCCTGCTTTGAGCAAAGAAGAAGAGGATCGCCTTTCTTTTTTACATCCGGGCCGTCGGGCTAATATTATAGTGGATGGCGCAAAAATAGGATTTATCGGAGAGATGCATCCTTCCGCGTATGGAAAATACGATATTGAGGGCAGAGCATATTGCGCGGAATTTGATTTTGAAAAGGTTTCTGCCGCTGCCGAAGAAGAGCATATATACCAAAAGCCATCAAAGTATCCCGAGGTCGTCCGCGACATCGCCCTGCTTGTGCCGCGCGGCACTATGGTTGTGGAGGTGCTGAACGCAATAAACAGCGTTTCTGGCCCCTTGCTTCGCGACGTTGATTTATTCGATATGTACGAAGGCGAGAACATCGCCGACGGCATGAAAAATCTCGCCTTTCATCTTCTGTTTCAATCCTACGAGCGTACTTTGACGTCTCAAGAAGTAGACGAAATAATGTCCCGTATAGCAAAGGCGATGGAGGAGAAGTTGTGGGAAGTTAGGTAATAAAGAGGTATAATTTATGTATGGCAAAAACTACTAAAAAGGGTAAAACTTCAAGCTACACCGCTAAAGACATTCAAGTCCTTGAGGGGCTTGAGCCTGTCCGCAAACGGCCCGGTATGTTTATTGGTTCAACCGGTCTCGAGGGCCTCCATCATCTGATCAAAGAAGTAAGTGATAATAGCTTAGATGAAGCAATCGGAGGGCATGCCAATGAAGTTGTAATAACACTTTTGCCAAACAACGAGGTCAATGTCACGGATAATGGGCGAGGAATACCAATAGAGAAGCACCCGCAGACTAAAAAGTCTACTTTGGAGACTGTAATGACAATGCTTCACGCCGGCGGAAAATTTGGCGGCGAGGGGTATAAAATTTCAACAGGACTCCATGGAGTGGGGGTGTCCGTTGTTAACGCATTATCTAAACATCTTAAAGCCGAGGTATGCCGCGATGGAACATTGTACTCGCAGGAATACGAGCGGGGGAAACCAAAGGGCCCGGTTAGGAAAACAGGCAAGGCGCCGGCTGGAATTTCCGGCACATCAGTTACGTTTGAGCCGGACCCTGAAATTTTCCCCGAAATAAAATTCAACCTAAAGTGGCTCATAGATCATTTTAGGCAGCAGGCCTATCTTGTCGGCAAGGTTCGCATAAAAATTATAGATGAGCGCGCAAAGCCCGATGAATCATACCAGTTTTACTTCGAAGGTGGGGTGCCTTCGTATGTGGATTATTTAAATCGCGACGAGGAACCGAAGCACAAGAATATTTTTTTTGTATCAAAAGAATACCAAGGCATACTGGTTGAGGTTGCGATGCAGTACACCGATGATGTCCAGGGATTTGAGATGGGCTTTGCTAATAATGTGCACACGCCAGAGGGCGGGATGCATATTACGGGGTTTAGAGCCGCCCTTACCCGAGTGCTTAATGATTTTGGGAAGAAAAACAATTTTTTGAAAGAAGATGAGCCCCTGACCGGAGATGACGTGCGCGAAGGTATGACCGCGGTGATTTCAGTAAAGCTGCGTGAGCCGCAGTTTGAAGGACAGACAAAAGCGAAACTCGGCAATCCGGAAGTCCGGACCGCGGTTGAGGCCGTAACTGCCGAATATCTGCAGGAGTTTTTGGAAAAAAATCCTCAGGATGCGCGCGAAATCATAGGAAAATGCACGCTTTCCGCGCGCGCACGCAAAGCGGCAAAAGCTGCCCGCGAGACAATTATCAGGAAAGGATCGTTCGAGGGTTTTACACTTCCGGGAAAATTGGCAGATTGCTCAACTCGCGATCCAGCAGAATCTGAACTTTTTATAGTAGAGGGTGATTCTGCGGGCGGTTCCAGTAAACAGGGGCGAGACAGGAGATTTCAGGCCATTTTGCCTTTACGCGGTAAAATTTTAAATGTGGAGCGGGCGCGGCTGGATAAGATGCTCGGATCCAAGGAGATAAGGGCGCTTATCATAGCTTTGGGAGCCGCGATTGCAGAAGAATTTGATGTAAGTAAATTGCGATACCATAGGGTTATCATCGCAACCGACGCGGATGTTGACGGCGCGCATATCCGCACTCTTTTACTGACGCTTTTTTTTAGATACTACCCCAAGCTCATAGAAAATGGATATCTCTACATAGCCCAACCTCCTCTTTATAAAATCCAGGTTGGCAGGAAGGTCGAGTATGCCTATACAGAGGAAGGGAAAGAGGCGGTCCTAAAAGAATTGATGAAGAGGACTCCCGAAAAGGGGAAGGCAAAGAAGGAGGAAATAATGGAAGAACTCGTCGAAGGGGGCGAAGGGACCGACTCCGCCGAGTCTGACTCGGCTACGGCAGGTGAAGGAAAACCCAGAGGTGTTAGTATCCAGCGCTATAAGGGTCTTGGAGAGATGAACCCTGGGGAACTTTGGGCCACAACAATGAACCCGGAGGAGCGCGTGTTAAAGCAGGTTGCGATAGAGGACGCGAAAGAAGCGGATAAAATCTTTGACATTCTGATGGGCGCCGAAGTCGCCCCGCGCAAACGCTTTATCCAAACGCACGCGAAAACAGTGCATAATCTTGACATTTAATGTAGCTTATCTATAATACAAACAGATAGCCCCAACGGGCTGTTTTTAGAAACCACAACAATGCGATTCCTAGCAAAATTAATATCATTTCTGAAAGAAGTACGCCTCGAGGCAAAGAAGGTAAATTGGCTGACAAGGCGGGAGGTTTTGCGGTACACGGTCGTCGTTATTATTTTTGCTTTGGCTGTATCTATATATCTTGGGGCGCTGGATTTTATTTTTCAAGCTATTTTAGTAAAGCTGTGACAAATTTTTAAGCGAAACGAATATGGCGCGACAGCAACTCGAACAAGGAAGGAAGTGGTATGTGCTCCATACCTATTCCGGCTACGAAGACGCAGTAGCTCAAAACCTCAAACAGCGAATAGAGTCCCTGGGTATGGAGGGCAAGATTTTTAACGTGCTTGTGCCCAAGGAAAAAAAGATTAAGATAAAGAGTGGCAAGCGCGTTACCGTGGAAGAGAAGATTTATCCCGGATACGTGCTTGTGGAGATGATTGTGACGGATGATTCCTGGTATGTGGTGCGCAATACTCCTCGCGTTACGGGTTTTGTGGGTTCCGGGACCACTCCTGTCCCTGTGTCGGCCAAGGAGATCGAAGTGCTTCAAAAACAAATGGGCGTGGAAGAGCCGACATATAAAATTGATGTTTCCATAGGAGATGCCGTAAAAGTATCTGATGGGCCGTTCAAGGACTTTGACGGCAAAATTTCAGCTGTTGATGAGGGGCGCGGAAAAGTTACTGTGCTTGTGTCTATGTTTGGAAGAGAAACGCCGGTAGAATTGGATTATCTACAAATTAAGAAGATTTAATATTGACGTATGGCAAAAAAACTCAAAACAATGATAAAACTTCAGATTCCCGCGGGACTGGCAAATCCGGCTCCGCCGGTTGGGCCGGCTTTGGGGCAACATGGATTAAATATCCAGGAGTTTTGTATGAAGTTCAACGAGGCAAGTAAAGAAAAGATGGGAAATATTATACCCGTGGAGATTTATGTATATGAAGACAGGACCTATACTTTCAAACTCAAAACTCCTCCCGCCTCTGATTTATTGCGCAAAGCAGCTGGGGTAGAAAAGGGTTCCGGGAACACTCCAAAAACGATTGCGGGAAAAGTCACAAAATCTCAAATCCGCGAAATCGCGGAAACAAAAATGGAGGATCTCAATGCTTACGACATTGAGCAGGCAACGAGGATAATAGAAGGCACAGCGAAAAGTATGGGGATTACGGTGGAATAGGGGGTTTTCAAATTTTCGCACTCTTTGATATACTGAATAGATATGAAACTTCAAGTTCAAAAACTAGATCCATCTAGCAAGTTGCCGTCGTACGCGTACGAGGGCGATGCGGGGATGGATCTTTTTTCGTTGGAGGAGCTCGCAATCGCCGCGGGCGAGAAAGCCCTGATACGCACAGGACTTAAATTCAAAATACCCCGCGGATACGCGGGTTTTGTTTGGGACAAAAGCGGCCTTGCGGCGAAGCATCACTTAAAGACCATGGCGGGAGTAATAGACTCAAACTACAGGGGAGAGCTACTCGTTGTTTTGACGAATTTGGGCAAAGAAATGTATAAAGTAGAGAAGGGGTCAAAAGTTGCGCAACTTGTGATAAAGGCCGTTGAATCCGCGGAGATTATTGAATCGGAGATAGTAGACGAAACGGAGAGGGGCGAGGGAGGGTTCGGAAGTTCCGGGGTATAAATTATTTTAATTGATCTAAATAATTTTCAATGACTCAATTTTTAAATTCAAGGCCTTCATGGGATGAATATTTCATGATGGCGGCGAAGCTTATTGCTACAATGGCGACATGCCCCAAATTGCGTGTCGGTACGGTAATTGTAAAAAATAGAAGGATTATTGCTTCGGGATTTAACGGCGCCCCTCCTGGGCATCCTCACTGCACAGAAGTGGGGTGTCTTACTTTTGAGGGAGAAGGGTCGTCATGCAGGAGGGTTGTGCATTCCGAGCATAACGCTGTTTTACAGGACTCAAGAAATGTTGAGGGTGGGAGTTTGTACACTCCGTATTTGCCCTGCATTGACTGCATGAAGGCAATTATTAGCGCAAGGATCGTGGAAGTTGTATATGAAGAGGAATATAAAAGTCATAATCATAAAGAAAAATATCAGGCATCAAAACATTTCGCGGCTCAAGCAGGTATAAAACTGCGCCAGATCCCCGAGATTAATATAGTTGGGGTATTAAGCAAATATTACATGCCCATGGATAATGCTATTTCTAATGTTCAAGAAAGCGGCCTAGAGGAAGCGCCGGCATTTTGATTAACCCAAGTTATGAAGCAATATCTCGATGCCCTCAAATATATAATCGACAAGGGGGTAGATAAGCCCACGCGCACCGGCATTGATACGCGGGGTGTGTTTGGGATGCAGTTTCGCTATAATATGGCTGATGGCTTCCCCGCGATGACCACGAAGAAACTCGCGTTTAATTCAATGAAAGCAGAGCTTTTGTGGTTTATAAGTGGCAGTTCGGATGTAAAGGAATTGCAGAAACTCGGATGCCATATTTGGGACGCAAACGCCGAGGCGGATTATTGGAAACCAAAGGCAAGGTTTGAGGGGGATTTGGGAAGGGTTTATGGAGTGCAATGGAGAAATTGGCAGGCGCCGGACGGGCGAAAAATTGATCAGCTTGCAGAGGTGATAGAGCGAATCAAAAAAAATCCATACGATCGCCGCCTTATTGTGAATGCGTGGAATCCGGGAGAACTGGACCAGATGGCCCTTCCGCCATGCCATAGCTTTTTCCAATTTTTTGTAGCGGATGGAAAATTATCCCTGCAGATGTATCAGCGAAGCTGCGATATGTTTTTGGGAGTACCGTTCAACATCGCGTCAGAATCCCTGATGCTGCATATGGTCGCACAAGTTACCGGACTTGAACCGGGCGAATTTGTGCATACGCTCGGCGACGCGCATATTTACCACAATCATTTTGATCAGGTAAAAGAGCAGTTGTCCCGCGAGCCATTTCCCTTGCCAAAACTGCGTCTGAATCCGGAAGTAAAAAATATAGACGATTTTAAAATGGATGACATTGAGCTCGTTGACTACCAATGTCATCCGGGCATCAAAGCCCCAATGGCATTATGAAAACATTTATTCTCGCAGTGTTAACTGCCGATGGTTTAATAGCTGAAAGCCAAGAGCAGTCCTCTGTCGCATGGCGGAGCAAGGAGGACCGCAAATTTTTTATTGAAAAAACCAGGCACGCGGGTGTGGTGATAATGGGCGCGAATACCTTCCATACGATGCGAAGACCTATGCCCGATAGATTGCACATTGTATATTCGCGTGAACCGATTGATTTGCCCGGAGTTGAAGTAACAACAAAAGAACCCAAGGAAGTTATAAAAGACTTGGAAGAGAGAGGATATAAGGAGGTCGCGATATGCGGCGGAAGCACAATATTTACAATGTTTATGGAAGCGGGCGTTGTTGATAAACTTTATATAACAATAGAGCCGGTAGTATTTGGCTCCGGCATGACGCTTTTTAATAAAAAATTTGACGCAAAGAAACTCAATCTAGTATCTATGCAAAAATTGGGCGAGGAGACGGTTTTGTTGGAGTATGATGTTGTGAGGTAAGAAGGCATAAAAAAATGCCCCTTAAATATCTTGCCAAGGGGCATTTGAATGAGTAGCGCCCTAAGGGATGAGGCCTTCAAGGCATATTTCCAGACGCGTTGCAAGTCCTGATATGCGGGCAAATACATCTGCGAATTCGTCCCTTATGTCATTATCTCTCCCGGAGATTATTATCTCGGTTTCTGTTTCGTCAATTTCTTCGACGACGTGAAGTACTGCTTCGGGGAGGGGATGTTCGGGGTAGATTTCCGCCAACATGCGCTGGGCCTCGGCAAGCGTAAGTCCTGTTTTAGGAAAACGAATACGTAGTCGTCTATGGGGCCTGCTCTTATGCCCCCCACACCCGCAAGGCTTTGTCATGCAGTACGGGCATTTATCGGGATATTTTTTCCATACGGCTCTTTCGAGGTTTATGCCCGAGATTTCCGCAAGGACAAGGAGGTCATCCATGATTGCCCTGAGTTGAGACGGTGTGCCTATAAAAGCGCCACTTCCTGTATCTTTTTTTAAAATATCTATGTCAAACAACTGAAGAAACTGATCGCGCAATCTATCAAACGGCTCCGTGATGCTTATTAGGTAATCACTGACATACTTTTCGTGCTGCCCTTGTTTATAGGAGAGCAGCCGTTTCTGGAGATTCGCAATTCTTTCTCTTGCCACGGCGCCCTCCTTTTCAAAATCGCACTGCCTTTTATTTATTTAATACTAGTACATTTTTTTTAAATTTGCAACCCTTTCTTTTTCTACAAAAACCCCGTACTATAAAGGTGAAATGTTCAAAAATCCTTATAAAGGAAAATTTTTCGCTTTCGAGGGGCCAGACGGATCTGGGCAGTCCACGCAAGTGGCGAAACTTGCAAAATACCTTGAGCGGCTTCACAAGAAAGACCCCGAGCATTACCCGGCCGTATATGTGACAAAAGAGCCGAGCACTGGCGTATTCGGCGGATTTATAAGAGAAGCGCTTAGGGGAAGGTGGAGCCACGGCCCGCTGCACGGGCCGCTTCTGATGCAGGCACTTTTTGTTGCAGATCGCGCGCACCACCTTGAGCACGAAGTTATACCGGAACTTGAAAAGGGGCATACTGTGATTACCGATAGATACGCGTTTTCTACCATCGCCTATGGCGCGGCAGAAAATTCTGCTCTTTGGGATTGTCTTGTTGCGATGAACGAAACATTTTTTGAACCGAATGTTACTATTTTTCTGGATGTTTCCGCAAATTTTTGTATGGGGCGCATGAAAAGGACAAGGGGGCACCTGGAGCTTTACGAGAAGCGGGAAACTCTAAAAAGAGTTTTGACAAATTATCGCAAACTTGCGAAAATGCATAGCAGTATGCGTATCGTTGACGGAGAGCGTTCCGTGGGTAGCGTATTTGCGGCAATTAAAAAAATAGCACTTTAAAAATTACGAGGTGTAGCGACATGAAGATCGTACTTGTTTTCGACGGCGACGACACCCTTTGGATGAACGAGTGGCAGTACTCAAAAGCAAGGGCGGATTTCTTTGCTTTTCTTTATTCTGAATTTGGAGATTTAATGCCGAGTTTTATTTTACTTTTTCCGCGCTATTTCGAAATTGATCACGGACTTTTCCCGGTGTGGGGAATAGAGCGGGGCAGGGTGTTTATTGCAATGCAGAAAGTATACCGCGAGCTTCTTGAATATTTCAGAAAAAAATTAGGGGAGGAAAACGACAGATTCAGAGCAATCATGGAAAAACAGCCCGAACACGAAAAAAGAATCTTTGAAATAGGGGATCAGCCATTTGAATTTTATGACCTAAAATGGGTTGAAGGCGCGGAGAAGGTCCTTTCAGAATTAAGAAATGACGATAGATTTATTTTATGCCTGCTTACCAGCTATGATGCGAAAGTATGGCGCGATAGGAGCAAGTTTCTTGGAGTAGAAGAATGTTTTGGCGATAGAATAAAAACAGTTTCAGGGAGAAAGACTAAGCAAGATTTCATGGATGCGAGCAGATATCAAGATGAATTGCATCACGCAAGATTTCTAGCCATAGGCAATGGCGAGAGCGACATTCTCCCAGCGCTTGAGATTTCTCCCCTGTGGCATGGAATATATATACCGCACGGTTCAGCTTCGCCCGTATTTCATAACAAAAAAGGAGCGAATATTTATATACCTCCTCCCATGGACAATCCACGAGTTATAACGCTATCTTCTATAGGAGAGTTGCGCTTGATAGATTTTGAGAATTTCTGCCTGAAATCGCCTCGCGAACCATTTTAACAAAGGCATCACGGTGCCTTTTTTCTTTGAGATCAACTTTGTCCACAGAGATTACTATTTTTTTGTCTTTGGGATATTTTGCGATCCAATTTTTCTGGAATTTGAGAAGGGTAGCAACATAATCTCGCGGGACTTTTTGTTCGTAATGCCTTGCCCTGCCCCCTATTCTTTGAAGTATTAGATCCAATGGAGCGTCAAGAAATATCAGAGGGTTTGGAAGAATGGTATATGGCTCATACAGCTTTATGACTTTTGAGATTAGCCGGTATTCATTTTCTTTAATATTGCCCAGCTGTCGGTTGGTTTCATTATATATTCTATTTTGTCCCAACGGGCCGTCATGTATCACGCTTGTGCGCGCGAGCATTCTTTGAGCGCGAATATTCTGGCGAATTTTCATCAGATCAAAAGATAATTGGGAGTGAAGCCCCCAGCGCTCCATGTCCCCATAGAACAATTCCAAAAAGGGATTATCCTGCGGTCTTTCCTCAAGGAGCGGAAGTCCAAGCTCCTTGCTTAGAATTTTTGACGCAGTTGTTTTCCCGGAGCCCATGACGCCAGCGATCGCGATATAGTAGTTTTTAGGTTTACTATACATATTTGTTATTATGCGGTAGAATGTTTGTGAGGTAAATAGTAGGTAAAAGTCTATGCCATATATTGCACAAAAAGATAGGGATAAACTCGACCCTTTAATTGATGAACTTTCTCGGAAGATTGTTGAGCAGTCCGGGGAATATGATGGAGCTTTTGCCGGCCTACTCAATTATACTTGCACCAGATTAGCGCTTAAGATTATCCGTTTACGATTTGGCAGAATGCGCTATTGGTTGCTTGCCGAGATCACAGGAATTTTCAAAAATATAGCCGATGAATTTTATCGCCGCCTAGGCATTCCCTACGAAGATAAACAGATTGCAAAAAATGGCGATGTCGATCTTTACGAAGAGTTTTTTCGCGAAATAGAGGGTATATAAATTTAGTATAAAAGTAATATGCGCAGTATCGTCATCTGTAGCAGTATGCGGTTTCGCAAAGACCTTGAGGAGTTTTCGGGAAAGCTCAAGGATTTTAAGGTTGGGATAGTTCTTGGGCCCGATTTTCGCAGACTCTCGGACGAAACAGTTCAAAAAGAAGAAGTTGAACGCCTTAAGGAAGATAAGTACAGAGAGGGTGTTCCCGGATTTGTATTGAGCCACCTTTGGAAGAAAATCGCCCCCACGGAGGTTGTTTACATTTACAACAAAGACGGCTACATTGGGCACAATACCCTCGGAGAACTTTTTTTTGCAGCAGGCAAGGAAAAGTTTATTTGCGCGTATGACGAAAAAATGATGGTAGATGGGAAGGTGCGCGAAGTATGCGCGGAGGTTTTGGTAAATAGGGTGGTAAAAGATCCGAAAGAACTAGTTGAACTTTTAAAATAAACGGAGGTGGATTATGAGAAAAGCGTGCCCTAGAAAATCAGTTGGCGGGATTTTGAAAAGAGACGGAGAAATTTATCTGATTGACAGGAGGCATGAGCCTCTGGGCTGGGCATGTCCTGCGGGACACCTAGATGAGGGGAAAACCCCAGAAGAGATGATTGGGATCGAGTTTAGCGAAGAGATCGGACTCGATGCCGGCACATCTCTGTTTCTTGTAGAAGAAATGCTTCCGTGGAATAATTGCCGGCGAAGTAATGGCGAGGGCCACTACTGGTATGTTTTTGCGATGGATGACCCTGGCGGAGAACCAGTGCTTGATCCAAAGGAAGCTAGAGGCGGGGGGTGGTTTAAGCCAGAAGAAATACAACACCTTGGATTAGAGCCAGCTTGGAGATATTGGCTTGAGAAATTGGGATACATAAATAAACTGGGCATAGGGTACAACATTACAAGATAAGCAAAGCCCCCAACAAGGGCTTTTTTGTTTTGGATGGCGATGATAATATAAGTTATATGAGCTATATTCCCACCATAGGCCTTGAAATACATGCTGAATTAAACACGCAGACAAAGATGTTCTGCGCTTCTTTGAATGATCCAAAGGAGAAGCGGCCAAATATAAATGTCTGTCCGATATGCATGGGGCATCCGGGTACTTTGCCGGTGCCAAATAAAGAAGCGATAAAAAAAGTAATACAAGTTGGCCTAGCGCTCAACTGTAAAATAGCGGAATTTTCGAAATTTGACCGCAAGAACTACTTTTACCCTGACTTGCCAAAGGGTTATCAGATTTCTCAATACGACAAGCCATTCTGCGAAGGGGGGCACTTAAATATAAGCGAAGATAAAAAGGTAAAAATAACTCGCATACACCTCGAGGAAGATGCCGGGCGGCTGGTGCATCCCCCAGGCGCTGATTACTCTCTAGTTGATTTTAATAGGGCCGGGATACCCCTGATGGAGCTCGTTACAGAGCCGGATATGCATTCGGGCGAAGAGGCGCAACGCTTCGCCGAGGAGCTTCAGCTTATCTTGCGATACCTCGGGGCCTCTGATGCAAATATGGAAAAAGGGCAAATGCGCGTGGAGCTTAATATTTCTTTGGCGAGCGAAGGATCAAAGATTCTCGGGACAAAAGTTGAAGTAAAAAACCTAAATTCATTTAATGTTGTGGGCAGAGCAACGGCTTATGAAATAAAGCGTCAGAGCGAGATTTTGGACAACGGCGAGAAAGTCGCGCAGGAAACAAGGGGATGGGACGAGGCAAGCCAAAAAACTTTTTCCCAGAGAGCAAAAGAAGAAGCGCACGACTATAGATACTTCCCGGAACCAGACATACCGCCGATTGTGATCGGCGGAAATTCCGAATTCGAAGCGCGAAATTCTAAACTTCCGGAACTGCCGCAACAAAAGCGAAAGCGATTTGTTGAGGAATATAAAATTGATCCTAAACTCGCGGAGATTTTTGTGAGGGATCGTGAGCTTGCGGATTATTACGAAAAAGTTATAAGTGAATTTTTAGCATGGGAAGAAGCGATAGGGCACAGAGACGAGGAAGAGGAAATAAGGCAAGAGTTAATAACTCTTGCGGCAAATTATATAACAACCGACCTCCGTAAGTTGATGGCGGAGAACAAGATTAATATTGTGGGGTGCAAAACTACTGCGGAGGATTTCGCTGAATTTATAAATCTTATTCACACGGGTAAATTATCAAGCCGCGGCGCGAAAGATTTGCTCCCCGAGATGCTGCGCACCGGAGGGGATCCGCATCAGCTTATGCTAGACAAGGGCGTTGGGCAGGTGAGCGAGGCGGGGGAGTTAGAAGCTGTTGTTGATAAGGTGATAAAAGATAATCCCGGCCCTGTTTTGGACTACAAAAGCGGTAAAGAAAATATCTTACAGTTCTTGGTTGGCCAAGTAATGAAAGAAACAAAAGGCGTCGCAAATCCGCAAGTCGCGGCAGAGATACTTAAAAGAAAACTACTCTAACTCACCCCCCCCAGCCCCCTCTCTTACACTAAGAGAGGGGGAATCGGCATTCAGCTTTGTGTTGCGTTCCCTCTCTTAAGGTAAGACCTGCCTGCCGGCAGGCAGGGAGGGCTAGGGTGAGTTATGAATAAAAAATGACCGAGCTTAGCTCGGTCATTTGATCTTGTATTTCGTCTTTGCAAGCTGGACGAGGTTGTAGAAGATCATTGCTACGGTCATTGGGCCGACGCCACCTGGGACAGGAGTGATATAGCTTGCCTTGGGCTCAACAGTCTCAAAGTCAACATCGCCTACCAGTTTTCCGGTTGCTGGATCGCTGGAAGTCCCTGCGTCAACTATAATTACTCCATCCCTTACCATATCTTTCGTTATTAATCCCGGGCTTCCCGCGCCCGAAATTATAATATCAGCCATTTTTAGCGTGTTTGCTTTATCGGCGGTGCGGCTACGAATGTTGAACGCGCTTGCCGACGCCTGTTTTCTCATGAAATAATTTATCGCTGGTTTACCGACGAGTTTTCCTGCCCCTACCACTACAACATTTTTGCCGGTAAAGTCATCAATGCCATATTCATGAAGGAGTCGCAATATGCCCGCGAGGGTTGAGGGCAGAATCTCAAACTCCCTATTATTGGTGTAAAATTTTCCTGCTGCTTTGTAGCCAAGCACGTCCACATCTTTTTCCGCGGGTACCGCGTCCAATATTTTTTGTTCGTTAACATGCGTAGGCAGGGGGAGCTGGACTACTATGCCGTGAACTGTTTTGTCTCGGCCAATAGCGGCGACCTCTCGGCGCAGTTTGCTGGTTGTTACCTCTTCGGGAAATCTGCGTATATTAACTTCTGTGTCAATCTCTGTTCCCACTTCTTTCTTCCTTTTTATAAATACTTCTGAAGCGGGATGACTGCCAACCATTACGATAACCAGCCGTAATTTGATCGGACGAAGTCGCGCATTTATTTGTGCGATTTCCGGTTTAAGCTCCCCAAGAACTTTCCGCGATATTTTTTTTCCATCAAGCAGTATTGCCATAGTTACACTCCGAACCCCGGGGGGGGAAATTTTTTACAAAGTGCGCGAACCTGCTTTTTAATATTTTCCAGATTTTTATCTGAAGGATTTTGGATGATTTCGTATATCCATTTTGCGAACTGTTTCATTTCTTTTGCCCCCATGCCTCGTGTCGTCATAGCCGGAGTGCCCAATCGTATCCCCGATGCCTTTTGCGGAGGCAGGGGATCATTCGGGATAGCGTTTTTGTTCGTTATAATGCCTGCCCGGCTTAACCACTCGGAGGCGTCTTCGCCGTTTACTCCAAATGGCCTCAAGTCAACGAGCATCAAATGGTTGTCTGTACCGTGCGATACAATATCAAAGCCGTAATCAGTGAGGGTTTCGCAAAGGGTTTGAGCGTTTTTTACAACCCTCTTTGCGTATGCGCGAAATTGAGGGGTGTCTGCCTCTTTGAGGCACACGGCGATTGCCATGGTTTGCTGATTGTGGGGTCCCCCTTGAAGGCCGGGGAATACGGCCGAGTTTATCATCTGAAAAATGCTTCGTTCTTTTGATGTAACGGGGTCAGCCCCCGCTACATCCTTGCGCGCAAAAATGATAGCGCCCCGAGGGCCTCGAAGGGTTTTGTGAGTTGTTGTGGTCACAATATTGCAATGGGGAAATGGAGAGGGGTGCACGCCGCCCGCAATGAGTCCCGCGATATGTGCCACATCGGCCATCAGAAGGGCGCCATGTTTTTTTGCTATTTTTCCCAAACGTTCAAAGTCTATAATTCGAGAGTACGCGGAAGCTCCGCAGACGATTAATTTCGGCTTAAATTTTTCTGAAAGTTCCTCGACTTGGGCATAGTCAATATAGCCCTTACTATCAAGGCCGTATTGCTCAAAGCGAAATAATTTTCCGGAGAAGGACACATAAAAGCCATGCGTAAGATGTCCGCCGGAGTCAAGGCGCATGCCAAGTGCGATGTCCTCTTTGTCGGGGTGGTTTTTGGGCTTGAGCAACGCGCCGTACACCGCAAGGTTTGCCTCGCTTCCTGATGCCGCCTGAACATTCGCGCCCCATACCTTTTCATCCAGACCGAAAAGTTTTAGCGCTCTTTTTTGCGCAAGTATCTCAATTTGGTCTATCGCAACATCACTGCCCTTGTAGTATCTCGCTCCAGGATACCCCTCCGAATATTTATTGGTGGCAACCGAAGAGCTCGCTTCGCGCACTGCCGGGGAAGCATAGTTTTCCGAAGCAATAAAATCCGCATACCAAAACTGCCTTCCTTCTTCAAGGCGATTCAACCTCGCTATTTCAGGATCATTTTTTTCAAGATTCGAAGTTTTAATCGCGCGTTTCATAGTTTTATCTCCTGTTGTTAATGTACCTTATATTATTGTATACCGCAAGAAAAATGTCAGTAAGTATTGACAAAAAGTCCAAAGTATGCTATACTAGAGATATGCCCCTACACACCTGGAGGAGGGTCAAAAAAATACTTGGGACCTCGATCCTCCAGATGTGTGGGTGCAATCGGCGTTGTTTGGTTTGGCGGGACCTTAAAAGCCGGTTGGCTGTTGAAAAGTAGATCCGCTTGGCGCGTTTATAGGAGTTGGCTCCTTGAAGGTTTGTGATGGTGCTGAGGTAGGTGTTAATTCCGGGGCGGGTATTGGGGTGGGTCCCAAAACCTTCTGTTGCTCAAGTAATCTTTGTTGCTCAAGTAATCTTTGTTGATCAAGTAATCTTTGTTGATCGTTCAGGGGTAGGGGTTCGTGCTTTATAACACTATCGGGAATTACTTCACCCTCCTTTTGAAGGGGAATTTTTTCCGGCGCGGGAACTGGCTGCAATTTTTCTAGTTCACGCTTAAACAGATTTACCTCATTTTCTTGAGTTTTATGTTCTCCCTCAACGGGCGGTGTAATTTTTCTGAATTGAAAATCGTCAAAAATCGGTTTTGTTTCTTCTTTTTCAAATTCACAAGTCGCAACCCGCTCCCATCCATTTGGGATACATGAATTTGGAAAAGTCACGCATTTCCCGGTAAGCTGGTGGCGCGCTGGAGTAAGTACTTGCGCGCAGAACACGGCCTCCCCCCCATGCTTTCTATCGGATATAGGTTGTTCAGATATAGGCCTTGGTTTCTCTCCCCCGCGAGACGACGGACTGGGTGCCACGCCTTGGGACGGTTCAGGGGTGGGGAATGATGACTTAAACTCTAGAAATTGACTAGGATCCGGACGCTCGGAGGCGGGGAGATCTTTGAAGCTCTCGCGGA
>JBASTI010000084.1:0-8586 GCA_049274815.1 Candidatus Spechtbacterales bacterium
CGGGCATGGAGGGAAGAGACCGGCTTGCCTATTTTTTTGAACGCGGATCATCACAAAACTTTTGAAAGCGCAAAATACGCGATTGACGCGGGATACGATTCTGTGCAGATTGACGAGACAGCGCTAACACTCGAAGAGAATATGGGAGTCAGCAAAAAAGTTGTTGAGTACGCGAAAAGCGTAAATTCTGACATATCAGTAGAAGGGGGACTGGGTTATATTCGGGGTTCATCCGAGATTCATAAGGAAAAAATTGAAGTAAGGCCAGAAGATATGACAACCCCCGAAGATGCGAAGCGATTTGTTTCCAAAACAGGCGTTGATCGGCTCGCTATTGTGTTTGGGAATATTCATGGGGTTTCTCTTGCTGGAAATCCTCGACTGGATATTGAGCGGCTCCAGGCCGTACATTCCGCGATTCCGGATGTCCCTCTCACCCTCCACGGCGGATCGGGGATTCGCGACGAAGATATAAAAGCCACTCTGGCGCATGGTATGAGCAATATCCATGTGAATACTGAAATACGCGTAGCGTACACGAATGCCTTACGCGGCGCACTTACACAAAACCCGGACGAGACCACGCCGTATAAATACTTGGCTCCCGCGGAGGAAGCGGCGCGCAAAATCGTGGAGGAAAAATTGCGATTATTCGGGGCAATTGATATAATTTAGACTTGCCATTTTACTTTTAACATGCTATTATTTTCATTATGAGAAAAGGACACCATACGCGCGACTTAAAATTCCTCGGCAATTGTCCGATATGCAGTAAGAAGTTTAACTCATCCGATGCTTCTAAAATTGAGAAAACCGAATCTGCGGAGACGCTGTATGTGGAATGTAGGACGTGCGGAAGCTCGGTGGTTCTCGGGGTCGTCAAGAACGTACCAGGACTTGTAACAACTATCGGCATGCTTACCGATATGAAAAAAAACGATATTGAACGGTTTAGAAGCATGCCCCCTATTAGTTTAGACGATATATTGGAAATGCATAAATATTTAGAACGTAAATAATTAAAATTAAACATGTTGTCCTTGAAGGTTAAAATTAGAACTGCCCTGGGAAAGAAAAGTAAAAAATTAAGAAGGGAAAATCAATTGCCCGGTGTTTTGTATGGAAGAAAAATCGAGAGCACGCCTGTCTCTATCGAATATAAAGAATTTGAAAAAGTATATGCGGAAGCTCGTGAGAATACGCTTGTTTCGCTCGAGATAGACAGCGATTCTGAAAGTGTTAAGGGCGTTCCTGGGGAGAATGTTGTTTTAATCCGCGACGCGATTATGCATCCGTTGCGAAATTCTTTTATTCACGTGGATTTTTATCAGGTGTCCATGGATGAAGAAATTAAAATTTCAATACCGCTTGCTTTTGTAAATGAGGCGCCGGCAGTGAAAGACGAGGGCGCAGTATTGGAGCGTAATATTTTTGATCTTGAAGTAAGCGCGCTACCCAAAGATCTGCCGCGCGAAATCACGGTCGATCTTTCAAAGCTTGCTCATATAGGCGACGCGATACTCGTTAAAGATTTGACGGTTCAGGCGGGGGTAAAAATTGAGGCAGGGGGCGACATTATCGTTGTTCAGGTTTCTGCTCCGGCCGCGGAGGAAATAACGGAACAGGCGCAAGATGTAGTGGCGCCGGAAGATATAAAGACCGAGGGCGAGGAGAAGAGGGAAGAGAAGGCGAAGGAAGCAGCGGCTCTGGAGCAAAATTCCTAATTAGTATGCGGACAAAAACTTTTTTGACACTCATTGTGCTTGGATTTTTTGTTGCGCCCGTCTTCGCTCCTAACGGCGCTTTGGTGGGTAAACCTTTTTCCTTCGCGCAAAATGAAGAAAATGGGATAGACACTATAGGCAGAAGAGAAGAGCTTAGGGCTCAAATGTACAAGATCCAGCAGGAAATAACAACTCACAAAGAAGAGATAAAAAAGAAACAAAGCGAAGAAAAAACTCTCGCAGGCGAAATTTCCATCCTCGAAAAACAGGTTAAAAAAACGCAGCTTGAGCTTGCGCAGACGGGTCTCGCTCTTCGCTCCACGGAGATTTCCATAGATGCGAATAATTTTAAAATTGCGGATTTTTCCGGAAGGATTGAGCGTGAAAAAATAGTGATATCCGAGATTATGCGCGCGATTTACGAAGAGGATTCAAGAGGTATCGTAGAGCTCATTATGTCTTCCGGGGACCTTTCGGCCTTTTTTGAGCATCAGAAATTTCTTGAAAATATTCAGGCGTCTTTGTATAACGCGCTTCAAAATATAAAGCAGTCAAAGAGAAACATCGAGCAACAGCAGGAAGAGTTGGAAGAAGAGAAGGAATCTCAATATGAGTTAAAGGCGTTGCAGGAGGCCCAACGGCTTGACGTAACTCAGAAAAAGTCAAGAAGTAACACTCTTCTTAAGCTGACACGGGAACAAAAGAGAGAATTCGAGAGAATCGTAGGCGAGAAAGAGCGTGATATTGAGCAAATCCGCAATAAAATATTTTTGCTTGAGGGGGTCGGCATCGCGATACCGCTTCATGAGGCATACAAGATAGCAAAACTCGCTTCTAGTAAGACTTCGGTGCGGCCCGCGTTTTTACTTGCGGTTTTGAAACAAGAATCCAGCTGGGGTAAAAATGTAGGACAGTGTTTTCTTGTGGATATAAAAACCGGGGCTGGGAAGGGAAAGAATACCGGCGCTATTTATTCTAGAACCATGAAGGCGTCAAGGGATGTGGAGCCGTTTCTTGGAATTGTGAAAGAGCTTGGCCGGGATCCATACAATACCCTCGTCTCCTGCCCGCATCTCGACTATGGCTACGGAGGAGCCATGGGTCCGGCTCAATTTCTTCCTTCAACATGGATCGCGTATAAAGATCGTCTCGCAGATTTATTGGGGCATACTCCGGATCCATGGGATATCAACGACGCTTTCACGGCATCCGCGTTGAAACTGGCAAATGGCGGCGCTGCGGCGCAAACGCCCGAAGTAGAGTGGAAAGCCGCAATGATATATTACGCTGGCTCGCGCTGGAATAATTCAGTTTATTCATTCTACGGCGATAGCGTAATGGAAATAGCCGAGGTAATACAGGAAGAAATAAACGTGATGGGCGAGTAAATTCTAAAGCCCCCCGACCGCGGTCGGGGGGCTTTAGAATTTGAATGGTTTTACACTCTCCTTGCTAAAAAATCGTGAAGGTAGAGATGCGTTGCTACAGGAGAGAAACTTGCGATGTGTATTGTTTCAGATTTTCAAGTTGCCATTGCTCAAGCGCCTCTGCGTTTCGGACGGCTTCCCCCAATAAATCCTTGGAAAATGAAATTTTTTGGCCTACTTCAAGGGATTCGGAGCCGATTTTATTTTGCGCGTAATCCTCCGCGTATATTTTCTGCTCCGCGCTAAGGGTTTTGCCGGATTCGGCAAGGTAATCCTTGATGGCGCTTCGCGCAAGATGCGTGATGCCGTCTCCGCGCGAGGCGGTTTTTGTGATAGATCCCTCATCTCCTTCGTTTTCTTCATCGGAAAATATTACTTCGCCGTCCTCGTTTATTTTTATATCAAGCACATTTAAGGGGACATCATTTTTTCCCGAAGTTGCGGCATCTTCGCTGGAACTTAGATTTATAGCGCTCCCTGGCAAATCTTCATTTCCCAATGGCGGCACATTATCGGTATTATTTCTATTCGAAAGATATGAGCCCCCCATGAATATGAGAGCCATCGCCGCAAAAATCAGAAGTTTTTTCTTTTGTGAGCGGGCAAGTTTTGCAATCTGGGCGCCCCAGCCATTTGATTTTGACGCTTCTATACGCTCTCTTATGTTATCTTGGGTCGGTGTTTTTGAGAATTGAGGGAATGTGGTTTGCCCAGCATTGTCATATTGACTAAATGGATTGGTTCTGTCTTCTGTCTCAAAAGAATTCATTTTGGTTAGTGAATGTTAATTTTCTAGTTCAAGACCTTTCCCTCCTGTAGTATTATGTTGTTAAAGTACTTATCGTCCGTTGATTATATCATCTATCTCTCCGTCCATAATCCGTTTAATATTGCTCCAATTCTTGCCAATCCGGTGGTCCGTAACCCTGTCCTGCGGGAAATTATAGGTTCGTATCTTTTCGCTGCGTTCGCCGCTTCCTATTTGTTGTTTCCTAAGGTCTCCTCGGGTTTTTAGCGTTTCCTCTTGTTTCATTTGAAGAAGGCGAGAGCGTAATATGGTCATCGCGAGCTCTCTATTTTCCTGCTGAAGGCGGCCTTCTTGAGAGGATACCACAATTCCGGACGGTATGTGGGTTATTCGTACTGCGGATGATGTTTTGTTTACATTCTGGCCGCCGGGTCCGGAAGCCCTGAAGGTGTCTACGCGTATCTCTTGCGATTTAATCTCCATATCGAGAGGCGTTGCCTTGGGTAGAACTGCGACAGATACTGTTGAAGTGTGAATTCTGCCGCTTTTTTCTGTGCCCGGAATCCGTTGCACTCTGTGCACGCCGCTTTCATTTTTCATTTTTTCCAGAGAATTTTTGCCGGATATTTCAAAGATAATTTCCCTGATTCCCCCGAGTTCGGTTCTGTGAGAAGTTAATACTTTTGCTTTCCAGCCCACCTTTTCGGCGTACCTTGAGTACATTCGGTATAGTTCCTGGGCAAAAAGAGATGACTCATTGCCTCCGGCTCCCGCGCGTATCTCGATTATAGCGGCACTCCCTAGTTCTCCATCGCGTTTCGATATTTTTTGATATTCTTTTGGATGAGCGTAGTCCATATTCGCATCAAATTTTATTTTTTCTTTTTTGTCATCCTTTCCCTGAATTTTTCAACTTGACTTCCGCGCATTTTGCCTTTTTCGTCGCCCGTATAAAAGGGATGGCAGGCACTGCAAACTTCCACCTCTATATTTTCTTTGGTGGATCCTACGCGAAAGTTATTTCCACAGGAACACTTTACGTTCGCGCCTTTATAATATTTTGGATGAATGTCTTTTTTCATTTATGCATATCTTAGCAAATGGAGGTAACTATTGCAAGGGATTTGATTATTTGGTATACTGGGCGCTATGGAAGATGAAAAAATGCCACAACAGGCGAATGTTTCTGTCGCAGTCCCAAGTACGGCCCTCGTTGATATTGATCCTGCGATCAAGGAAATGCTAGAAAATGTTTTGCATTTCGGGCGTAGAAAGTCAAGGCAACACCCGAAAATGAAGCCCTACATTTTCGGCATCCGTAATAATGTCAGTATCATAGATCTAGAGCAGACGAAAACTAAGCTTAATGAAGCCCTGGGATATTTAACGGGCGTGGTTTTAGATGGCAAGATCATACTTTTTGTGGATACCAGGCCCTCAACACGGGAAGAAACGCGTAAAGTCGCGGAGGAGCTCGGCATGCCCTATGTTGTTGAGCGTTGGTCCGGGGGGACTATAACGAATTGGAAGACCATATCTTCTCGCGTAGAATATCTCAAGGGTCTTGAGGCAAAGATGAAGTCTGAAGAATGGGATAAATACACAAAAAAAGAACGATATGATATGGAAGAAGAAGCTCGGAAGCTCAATATTTTTTGGGGCGGCGTAAAGGGCATGGGCAATTTGCCGGATGCAATATTTGTGGTAGATATGAAGGAAAACTACCTCGCCATAAAAGAGGCGCGCATGAAGGGAATAAAAGTTGTTGCGATTGCCGAAACCAATGTGAATCCCGAAGATGCGGATTATCCAATACCGGCGAATGGCGACGCGCTTTGTTCCGTAAAATATATACTAAATAAAATAAAAGGGGCTATAGCGGAGGGAAAAAGTAAAAAATAATATGATCGATGCCAATCAGGTTCAGAAACTTCGTATGATGACGAATTGCGGCATGATGGAGTGCAAAAAAGCGCTTGAAGAATCGGGTGGGGACTTAGCGAATGCGGCTCTAATCTTGCGGAAAAGCGGAGCGGCAAAAGCCGTTAAAAAGTTTGAACGCGTCGCGAATCAAGGCTTGGTTGTCTCGTACATTCACGCGGGCGGGAAAGTGGGTGTGCTTTTGAAGCTCTGTTGCGAGACTGATTTTGTAGCAAAAAATGATCTGTTTGGGCAGCTTGCGCATGATTTGGCGCTTCATATAGCAGGGATCAACCCCTTGTATATTAGCGGAGATGATATCCCGGAGGAGATAAGGGAGAATGAAAGGCGTATCTATACCGAACAGTTTTCTAGATCAGGAAAGCCCATAGAGCTTATCGCCAAAATTATTGATGGCAAAATGCAAACTTACGCGGCAGAGGTGGCTCTGCTCGAACAGCCCTTTGTGAAAGATCAGGATAAAAAGGTAAAAGACGTAATAAACGAGTACATTGTTAAATTGGGCGAAAACATAAAGGTGGCGGGATTCGTAAGATATGAGATATAATTTATACTAACCGAATTTATGGTATATTTAATTCCGTTGGCAATTATAATATTTAGTTTATGCGGCGTATTTTATATTGTCATCAGAAAAATACGATCCTTGCCGAAGGCAGGAAAAAGCGAGTTGGTGTATCCAGATTTTGGAGACCAAGCCGAGCCTGGAGGCCAAGTTGGGATTGGAGCGGGAAGCAATTTTTTTATCTTTATGGAAAAGTTTTCCCGAAAAGCACGCGTAAAGGTCATGAAAATAGAAAACTGGCTCGCGGGCGTGTCTCGCCGTCTTCATGAAAAAGGGTTGCAGGGAAAAATATCTGCCCCCCATAACGCAGACGCAAATAACGAATCATCTCGCAAGCCGCAAGAAACCAACGAGAATATGGGGTCCTTCGTAGCATTGAAGGATGGGGGCGGGGAGTTTGATGAGCAGTATTGGCTTGGTATAATAAAGGAGGAGCCAAAAAGCGCTTACCCTTATAAAAAACTCGGCGAAATATATTTGATTCGTGAGGATTTTCGCGAAGCGAGATCTTCATTCCAGTACGCCTTAAAGCTTGATCCATCCGACAAAGAAGCAGTGGCGAGGCTTACGGAGTTAAGAGGGAAGCGGACGCGGACAAAAACGCAAAGCGCTTAGCATGCCAGCGTAGTTCAGTGGCAGAACAACTGTTTTGTAAACAGTAAGTCGGGTGTTCGATTCACCCCGCTGGCTTTTTTGGGGGCGGTTCGCATAGCGGCTATTGCTCGTGGCTGTAGACCACGCGTCTTCGGACTTCGGGGGTTCGAGTCCCTCACCGCCCACTAATATAAATAACTCACCGTAGCTAAGGTGAGTTATTTATTTGCGCGCGGGGGGATTTGTGGTAGGATGTTATTTATTGACTATGCCTGGATAGTTCAGTGGCAGAACGCTTTCTTGGTAAGAAAGAGGTCCTGGGTCCGATTCCCAGTCCAGGCTCCAAATGGAAGATTTAAAAAAAGTCCTTGTTTTTTCCGCTCATCCTGATGACCTTGATTTTGGATGCGCGGGAACTGTGGCGAAGCTGACGCAAGAAGGAGTCACGGTTGTTTATTGCATAATTACCGACGGTTCAAAGGGGAAGCAAAAGGAAGAACACTTCCGTCTTTCGCGGAAGCAAATGGCGGTAATTCGCAAAAAAGAGCAGAAGGCGGCCGCTAAAATTGCTGGGGTAAATAAAGTTACATACCTTGGCGAAGTTGACGGGGAACTGGAAAATACGCGAAAGGTGCGCACGAAGATTGCGAAAGCAATACGGGAAGAGAAGCCGGATGCGATTTTTGCTTTTGATCCGGCAAGCTGCGGTTTTGAGAGTTTTTATAGATGCCATCGCGATCATAGAATGGGCGCGGAGGCGGTGTTTGACGCCATATATCCGGGAGCCGGCTCCCCGTCTTTTTTCCCGGAGCTTGCCAAAGCCGGATTGCCGCCGCACCAGATTAAAGCGATTTGGTTTTACGGCTCGGAAAAACCGAATGTCTTTATTGATATTTCAAAGACAATAGACAAGAAAATACAGGCCCTAGTAAAACACGAAAGTCAGTTTAAAGATTTTAAGCAAGCTGCAAAGTTTATAAGGGAACGTGCCAAGCGGTCGGGAAAGAAGAAAAAAATGAGATACGCGGAAACGTTTCGAGCGTTAAGTTTTTAATTTGACACCCCGTTATTTTTATGCAAGAATAGTAGAGTTATGAGCCAAGATAATCTCGTAAAACTTGAATGCGTAAAGTGTAAAGAAATAAATTATTTCACTACGCGCAACAAAAAAACAGTTGAAAAAAAACTGGAACTCAAGAAATTCTGCAAATCCTGCCGCGCCCATCACGCGCATAAGGAATCAAGAAAGAAATAGGAACGGGGATATGGTGTAATGGTAACACAACGGTCTCCAAAACCGTTTTTCCAGGTCCGAGTCCTGGTATCCCCGCCCAGAACCAGAAAAATGCCCTATACTGGGAGGTACTAGACCTAGATAGTCCGCCTTCGCCCAGTCGCTTAAGAGGCTAGGGGACTTGCTTTTTTTGTGGATATAGTGTATAATCTTAAATAGTACCTAGAACAGTGCGGCACACAGCGTTTCTTGCAGAAAAGCCGGTTTTACAAGGAGTTTGCTATGTACACAAATGGGCACCTCCCGGATATTTTTCCGGGTGAAGTTGCGCGAATTATGGACGAATGGGGCGA
>JBASTI010000085.1:0-3064 GCA_049274815.1 Candidatus Spechtbacterales bacterium
TTAGCGCTGTCTCGTCAATCTGCACAGAATCGTATCCCGCGTCAATCGCGTATTTTGCGCTTTCAAAAGTTTTGTGATGATCCGCGTTCAAAAAAATAGGCAAGCCGGTCTCTTCCCTCCATGCCCGTACCAACGCCACCGCCTGTTTGTAGCCCACATACTTCGCCTCGCCCTCGGAAGTGCCGACAAAAACAGGTGACTTGAGACTCTCGCATGCCCGCACAATTGCCCGCAAAATCCCCAGAGTGGAAAAATTAAAATGACCCAAAGCGTAGTCGGCATCGCGAGCTTGCGATAATAAATCTTTTAATTTGTATTCCATAGTATTCAAAAATCAACTCACCGCGATATATCCTTTCAGCAAGTTCTCGGTAATCAATTTTTCTAACTTGTCCCCGTCACCCATATATCCTGTAAAAATCCTATTCCACAATGCCTCCTGCTGGTGATACATATATTTTAGCATGTTTTTTTCTTTAACAAGAGACATTACGGTGTCTATTAAATCAAAACTTATAAGTTCGTCCTTTCCCCCGTCAAAATATCCCCCTACCCAATCCAAATCTATCCATGACTCAAACGTAAGGGACAAATCTTGTTTGTCCAATTTCGCAAGCGCCTCTTCTGCTTTTTTCCAGTGTATTGCTTCGGGATTGACATGCGGCACAAATAATCTTTTTTCCCGATCGTCGTCTTTAGCAAGATAGCGCTGGACAATAAGCCAGTTAAATGATTTGTCGTCCGCGGCAGTAGGCGCGGTGTCAAGTATATCTCCGCGGAGCAACGAAATTAGCCCCTTGGAAAAATTACCCCCGTTATTTATCCCCCTAAAAAGTTTTGAGTAAAATTGCACCTCATATAGATAATGTAGGTACAGAGAAAACACGCGCATAAGCTCCCCGGGCTGTTTAATCTCAATCGGTATAATAAATATAAGGCCGAGTTCTTTGAGGTGGCTCAAATTGTGCCTCTTTTTCTCAACGAACGGCCTTGCGGCCTCAAGCCACTTACCCGAAAGCACAAGCGATTCGGCTTCTCGCTCCTCAAAATCATTGGGGGTCAAACTCGAATACGCCTCATCAAAAGTTTTGTGCATCCATTCCCTTGTCTCCATAAAACGCAGGGAGCTTGCGATTTCTTCCAATTTTTCTTTTGAAAAAAGTTCCTGACCGCTCTTGTAGCCAAATTTTTGGAGTATATTGGGAGGAGGATTTTTTTCTAATATCTCCCTAAACTTTTCTTTTTTGAGCACCCAGAGGGTCCCCGGCTTCATCAGCTCGTTGCCCCGCTCCAAGAGCTCCGAAAAATTTGTAAATTCATCGCCATCACCGCCGTTTAAAAAAACGTGAAGGCGCCTTTCGCTCTTTCTAAGATGGTCCAGTAACGCTTCGTAGACCTCGCGGCTATCGGGGCTTTCCGCGTTCACTCCGAGCCGCTTCAGGGTTTTTTCTATGCGCCAATCGTTTTCCTCTTCTATTTCTTTTATAACGCCGCGCTTGCCAGAAATCGCAGACATCTTCTTGTCTAGGTCCACAAGTACAGCGTCGTCCTTCATCCGCAATAGTTCATGGAGTTTATTCATCGCAAATCTTTTTACTGATACTCAATTTCCCAAACTTATACATATCGTCTCCCGGACCCAATAGCCCGTGGTTTGCGCCCCATTCGGCAAGGACCGCCGTGGCGTTCGCGGAGCCCAACTGTAAAGCATCGTCCAAAGAAAGTCCTTTTATTATTCCAGCCACAACGCCGGAGCCGAAAGCGTCGCCAGCGCCGGTTCGATCAATATACTTCGGCTCTTTGAGGATTCCGGCAGAATAGAGATGTTTGTTGTCGCAGGCAGTAAAACCCTCCGGGCCCTTTGTCATCACAACAAAGCCCTTTACCCACCTGTCCAATTTCTTAAAAATATCCCCTTCTTTTTCAAATGGAACGCCCGCAAGGTAAGATGCTTCTTCCTGATTGAGAACGAGTACATCAATTTTTTCAAGTACAGGCACAAGCGCGTCGGCGAGTTTCAGTTGTGCTTTGCCGGGATTCAGCGCGATTTTAATGCCGCTTTTGTGCGCAAAATTGATTAACGGCAAAAATATCTTTGCGCTTTTGCCCCCAAGATTAGTAATATACAGCCATTTTGCCTGTTGTAACTTTTCGTAAGGAATGGGCTCATCGCAACAGAGATGTTCTGTTGCCCCCCGATGCACAAAAATAGTGCGGGCCTTTGCGGCAACAAGAATCATTGAATAAGCCGTGAAGTACTTTTTGTCGCGGATAACAAGCTCGGTCGATATCCTCGCTTCTTGGAGTCTTCTAATCATAGAATCACCCCTGGAATCCATGCCAATCTTGCAAAGGGCAGCAACTTTGAGCCCCTGATTTGCAAAAGTTATCGCCGCATTCACCGCGCTTCCGCCGGTCCTAAAATAAATTTCGGGCACATCGATCTTGGACTCCAAGCTAAAACAAAGCCCGACGCCGGTTTTAAACTTTTTATTCTTCTCAATGTAAACACATTCTTCCGTTGGGTGTAGAAACACGTCCCGAGTCGCGGAGCCGATTGTGATAACGTCGAATTGTATCATTTTCTTTTCATAACCTTCTTTACTGCTTCTTTGATGTGCGAAACTCCCATCCCAAATGCCTCGAATAGCTCATCGGGGTTTCCGGATTCTCCAAATCTGTCTTGTACGCCAATAAACTCCTGTGGAACCGGATAATTTCGCAAAAGAAATTCGGCAACTGCCGATCCCATGCCTCCCATAATCTGATGCTCTTCTGCGGTCACTATGCACCCCGTCTTTTTTGCGGAGTCAAGAATTGTCTCGCCATCAAGGGGCTTTATTGTATGACTGTTTATAACTTCGCATTCGATTCCGTCTTCGTCGCGAAGCTGCTTTGCGGCGATAATTGCCTTATAAACTAAAGGGCCGCATGCAACGATTGTCGCGTCCGTGCCTTCCATTATCACGTACGCCTTGCCTATTTGAAACGGTGTTTTTTCTGTTGTAAAAACGGGGTAATCCCCTCTTCCAAAACGAAGATAGCAGGGGCCGGGGCGCTCGGC
>JBASTI010000086.1:0-3133 GCA_049274815.1 Candidatus Spechtbacterales bacterium
GGCAAGACGAATCTTGATGAATTTGCCATGGGTTCTTCCACGGAAAACTCGGCTTTTGGGCCCACGAAAAATCCGCATGACCCCAAAAGAGTTCCGGGGGGTTCTTCGGGAGGATCGGCGGCCGCGGTTGCGTCAGGAATGTGCGTGGCAGCTCTCGGCTCTGACACGGGCGGATCCATAAGGCAGCCAGCGGCTTTTTGCGGTATCGTAGGATTTAAGCCTACATATGGAGCGGTTTCCCGATACGGTCTTATCGCAATGTCATCTTCGCTTGATCAGATAGGGCCAGTCACAAACAGCGTTGAAGATGCAAGGACGATTTTCGATGTGATTAAAGGGAAGGATAGGTTCGATGCGACTTCGCTGGATTTGGAATTAAGAATTAAGAATCAAGAATCAAGAGGGTTAAAAATAGGTATTCCAAAAGAATATTTTGGAGAAGGCATAGATAAGGATGTGAAAAAATCAGTCGAAGGGGCGATTAAAAAATATGAAGAAAACGGAGCGAGAATAGAGGAGATTAGTTTGCCGCACACGGAATACGGAATAGCTGTATATCAGATTATTATGGCTTCAGAAGTTTCGGCTAATCTGGCGAGGTATGACGGCATAAGATACGGTCTTGCGTCAAGGGCCGATGATTTACTAAGTGTATATATCAAAACGCGTCGTGATGGCTTTGGCGATGAGGTGCGAAGAAGGATAATTCTTGGCACATACGCGCTTTCAAGCGGCTATTATGACGCCTATTATCTTCGCGCGCAAAAGGTGCGCGCGCTTATAAAAGGGGATTTTGACAAGGCATTTTCCAAAATTGATGTTATAATGACACCAGCAACCCCGACTTTGCCATTTAAGTTTGGCGAAAAAACAAAAGATCCTGTCACGATGTATCTTTCAGATGTGTTCACCGTAAGCGTTAATTTGGCGGGCCTGCCCGCAATTGTTGTGCCTTATGGTTCCATAGAAAAAGACGGGAGAAATCTGCCCGTAGGATTTCAGCTTATAGGACCGCAACGCGGAGATTATCTGATTTTAGATACAGCGGGGATGTATGGGGGGTTTAGAAATTAGAAATTTTGGGTATGCTAGAGCCATTAAAAGCGTTCCAACTCTTTTTAGATTTTTTTGATTCCGGCTTGTTTTTGGCGCTCCGGATACTAAGCGTCGTTTTATCCTTGGCGTTGCTTGCGGGAACTATCATACTAATACAAAAAGGTGGAGCGTTAGAAGGACACATAAAACACCTATGGATATCGTGGAACGCATCGCCACTCCCCAAGCGCAGAATGGCGAAGCGATGGCTTTCTATAAAAAAGGCAATGAAAGGAGATGACCCAAAAGGATGGCGGGCGGCAATTATTGACGCAGATTCAATGCTCGATGAGATTATCGAAAGACTGGAATATAAGGGCGACACGCTCGAGGAGCGTCTCAAAAATATAACTGCGTATCAGTTTGCAAGTATTGAGGATGCCCGGAGCGCGCATGAAATAAGTAATTTCCTCAAAGAAGATCCATCCTATTCTTTAATTCGCGGGGTCGCGGAGAAAACTATTGGGATTTACGGGAATATTTTTAGCGAGACTGGAATTATTCCGTAAAATATGCTATTATGTATTTTATTGTCGCGGGCGGCTGGTCAGTATCAAGTCAGGCTCATAACCTGATTAAGCGGGTGCGACTCCCGCGCCCGCAACATTTTGATAGGCTGGGTAGCTTAATGGTGGAGCGGGGCTTTCATAAGGCCAAGGTTGTGGGTTCGATTCCCACCCCAGCCATACGGTCTTTTAAAAAGTAATTGGGCCCGTAGAACAGCCTGGAGTGTTCGTCTCCTTGTCACGGAGAAGGTCGCCGGTTCAAATCCGGTCGGGCCCGCGTAAATTAATTTCCATATGCTTCTCTGGATAATACTTTTTTCTATAGCAGGCTCCTTTCTCTCTATGGCGGGAGGGATTGTTTTGTTGTGGAAAGAGCAGATAGCAAGAAAGTTTTCATTATTTCTGATCAGTTTTTCCGCCGGAGTCCTTTTGGGCGTAGCATTTTTGGATTTACTCCCGGAAGCCCTTGAAGAAATCGGGGATATAGAGAAGGTATCGGTTGCTGCCGTTAGCGCCATTGTAATATTTTTTACGCTAGAAAGGTTTCTATGGTGGTATCATCACCATAGGATTCACTCAGAGGAGCATGCAAGCGAGTTAGATCACCCCGAAGAAGGCGCGATTACAGCAAAAGCATATCTTTTATTAACGGGAGATGCCATACATAATTTTGTTGACGGAGTATTAATAGCAGCTGCCTTTCTTGCGGATTTTTCGCTCGGCATAGGAGTCGCAGTGGGAGTGATAGCGCATGAGCTGCCGCAAGAAATCGCGGATTTTGGGGTAATGTTGCATGCGGGATTTTCAAAAATAAGAATACTTACTTTGAATTTTATCGCGGCATCCACTACTTTTTTAGGCGCTATTATTACATTTTTTATTGCGCCGGCCATCGAAGGACTTACCCCTTTTGTGATCGCTTTTGCAATTGGAATATTTGTATATATAGCACTCTCGGATCTTATTCCCGAGATACATCATAGAAGCGAACATAAATATGACCTTGCGCACCTCGCGCTCTTTATCGGCGGCATCGTGCTCATTGGATGGGTTGTGTAAACGGTGCCACTTGACATGACGGTTTAACGTATGTTAATCTTTTGAGTACGTTAAAGGAGGAGTAGAAATGGACTGTGGGGAAGCTTCGGCGTTTGTAGGGGCGCATCTGGATAGATATCTTAGGGCGAGAATAAAAGACGAGCAACTAGCCGTTGCGAGAGAGAGATGTTTCCGGGAGGCATACGCGCATCTGGAAGATTGCGATAGCGAGTTTTGCAACGAGATTGCCGAAAGACTGCATGAATTAGGCAGGCTTTCCGATATAATTAGCGCGGCGCGTTTGGAATTAGTTGCATTTTTGTCAAGATTTCGGTAAGATTCATAAAGGAAAGGAAGGAGGGAAAACAGTATGAGCGTGCTTGCTGTTGCGCGATGGGAGCGCAGGCTCCGTCCTTTGATAACAAAATTACCGCCCAAGAATGTTGTTTCATTGTATTCCACAAAGCGGCTTGAGTTTCTCGCGAAACTTAGAG
>JBASTI010000087.1:0-5208 GCA_049274815.1 Candidatus Spechtbacterales bacterium
ATCTAACCCTGCCTATCGGCAGGCAGGCGGAGGGCTGGCAAGCCATGCCAGCCCTCCAAACCCCCCATCTTTAATTAGGTGGGGGTTGACTTTTTTTACAAGGTATGCTACAATGTAGCCAAAGATCACGGATGTGATCAAATTCAAAAAGGAAGGTCTTTGACAATGTTACTGTACAGTTGCGATCGGAGACACGTGGAGGTCATGGGGGCAAGGTGCCGGAAGACGGCAAAAGAAAACGGTAGATGCACAGAGCATCAAGGCGATCATCCGGCCGCCAAGCGGCCTACCAGGATTTTGGTCAAGCTCAACCTACCGGCGGCTATGCTTAGCGACGGCCTCACGGCCCTCGCCATGAACAACAACCGGAATCTCCGGGTGAGCTGGTCCAACCAGCCCCACGGCCGGGCCAAGATTGTGGGGCAGACCGAGAGCAAGGGCCTGGACCCCTTTTACTACCGGGCCAACACCCCGGACGAAGGCACCTTGGTCGTTTTCACGGCCAACAGCCCCGATGCCTCGCCGCGGTCCTACCAGCCCCCCATGGTCACAATGCCCGCACTACTGGAGGAGATCTACCAGCACCTGGGTATGGCATCAGTCCAGGGATGGTACCCCAAAACCAGAAGCGGGGAGAGAGAGGCCTTCACCCTCCAGGTGGAGTTCTCCTCCAAGGCAAACCCCGGCAATGTGCCCGACTACTACGCCGAGCATGAGGCCGAGATTTCCCGTATCTTGGGGGATTCCTTCCGGGTCTGGATCTACGAGAACCCGGACGGCCCCGACAGGTTCGATGAGACGGCCCGCTACCTACTCTGCACGGTCAACGCAAACTACCGGGTAGAGGGACAGCTGGACGGCGTCCTGCACTACGGATTAAAGGACGCCATGTGGGAGGTGAAGTAGCACAAACATAGGGCCTCCGCGCAACGCGTGGAGGCCCTAAATAAATACAGGAGGCTTGAAATGAGACAGGAGGCATTGAATGCAGCGCTTGGTATTCTTTCAAAACATACGAGTGAACTCGACGATGGCCAAGATCCAGTAGAAATTCTATACAACGCGAGCAAGACCCCTCGAGTCGCTGCAAAAAAAATTCTCGAGGAACTCTGCGAACAAGACAAGATAGGCCTGCTCATGGATGGAGATAGGATAATAGCAGCGTTCGTGGACAGAGGCCTTGAAAAGGAAGGAAAGCCCACGCCTTTCAGGCCAAATGCTGTCGTGCTTGCCGATGTTGCGAACATTCAACATGCGAAAGAGTTGCCCGGGCATATATTCCCGGGTGAAGCAATCAATGCCCAGCTAAAAGGAGCGGGGTTCATTGTACGAGACAGATTTGCATTTATCACGACAAAGGGACTTCACACCAATCCGCCTGCAACAACCGCTTCTGGGATAATAACCCAGGCGGAGATTCTCTTTCAGCATGGGTTCATTCCTGTCCTATGCCCGTTTGTCGACGAAAAGCGTCCCTCGCCGGACGACGATATGCTTGCGCGAGTGGCGCGATTCTGCCATGGGCACCCCGACATCGAGAGCTTTGTTGTTATATCAGGCGACAGGGATTTCAGTCAGGTAAAGGAAGAGGCCGAAATGAAAGGCCACGACTTCCATGTGTTTACGCCAAGCTCCAATATAAGCTCGGACTGGCGCCGCAGAAGCAGAGCCACCACGCTGAATTTCAATGTGAAAGAGACAGAGGCCTGCGGTTTTATCCGGCGATATCTTGAAGCAATCAATGGGGGCAGACTTCTAACTACTGCAGACGAAGACGAAAAAAACGCCATATTGTTTTTGGACCATGTTGTCCAGGCAATAAAGAAGACCGACAGAGAAACGGACTTCATAAGATTCACGAACACCGTCTGGGACAAGCTACCGGAGTCGCTGCGCAAGGTGTACAGAAGACAATTCTTGAACGAGGTGATGCAGCTGCTTGCGAGCGAAACCGACATAGTGAGCAAACGATCGCATTTCATGAAAAACAATCATCCGGGGACCCTATTCTCGTTCCACTCCAAGAGTAAGATCCTATGGGTCTTCACTGGAGATGACGAGAAAGCGCAAAACGAGAGCGCATCCTAGTGCTCTCCCAAAACCTAACCCCCCTCCGACTGGAGGGGGGTTAAATATTTTTATAAACTATTTGTAACGGCTCTATGCTTCCTCGTTTGCCGATAATTCATCTTTTACTTTGGACAATATTACATCCTTAAACCTATCAAGTGTGGGCCCCAAACTTCCCTTTCCTAAAATTTCAAAGGCGTCAATTTTATCTGTTTTTATGCCGCGAAGCACGGGCAATCCTGAAGAAAGAGTAAATATATTAGAAAGAAAGCTTGTCGCGTACGAACCCTTGGGCAAAGAAAAATCCACAACAACAACATTGTCTTGCACTTTGTAATTATGCACTTCTACCGTTGCTTTTGTGGGAATAAAATGCCCCGCCCACTGAACAAACGGAAAATCCCTGAACGCAGGCGAGGGTAGGCGCAAATTGTGTTTTTCAAAAAATTTCCTATATAGATTTTGGTGATCCCTGTTTCTGCTCAAAAACAACGGAAACTCCTCGGGCGGATTTTCGCCCTTTTGTATATATGTGCTTAAAAGAGAGTTGAATAGAAAGCTTGAATACGCATACACGCCAAGCTGTACCTGCTGGGGAATTTGCGCAAGCGCGCCTCGAAAATCCTCGGGGCTTCCCTTTAGGTATTTTAACATTTCAATCTCGCTTCGAAATGAGAGCGGGAAAAGCTCAAAGATCTCTTCCATCGCCTGCCAATCTCCCCATCTTGCTCCCGCCTGTCTGCGGAGCTCTTTGAAAAACGGCACCTCGCGCGCGCCTTCGCGCGTCATCATGGTTTTTACCGCTATTTCATATTCGCCTTGTAGTATATACAGCCCCCAAATATGAGTAAGCAACCTCGGCGTGCCAAACCGTTGTAGATAGTAAAAATTCCAAAATCCGCTTTTTCCCGTATCTTTTATAGCGGACTCGATTTTTGATGTATCAGCGCCTCCTTTTGTCCTTACTGTTATTGTAAACCTGTTCCCCCGCAACATTCCCCTCTCCACGGCGCCCTTCCCCTGCCGCACATTTTTTAAAAAAAAGTTTGGAAATGAAAGCGAGGCAACCGCATCTTTCCCTACATTGCGGAAACTAATAAGCTGGGATGTTAGCGCGTCTCTGTCTTTTATGCCCGCGGTACCAATAAATTTCTCATCTATATCAAGCACACTTGCTAGTTCCGCCCGCACATCAATAGTAGAAAGCCCTACCTTCACAAGGTCGGCGTATATGGTCTTGCCGGCCTCGCCGTTAGGCGAGCCCGCGAGGTCGCCGTTAACTCCTCCTTCTTCTTTGAGTTCAACCGTGTGAATGTTGCCTTCTTTGTTTATTTCTTCAACTACAAAATCCTGCGGCCAGAGCTTTATGTAGCCCAAAGGACGATTTTTGGGAAGACCCAAAATACCAACTTGCTTCAGAGTTTCTTCATCGTCAACTTGAGTATCGCGCGTAAAAAATTCTGGCTCCTCGGCCCTTACGCGCTCAATATTTTTTTGTTCCTTTTGCAATAACGCCTGAAAGTCCATACACTGCATACTACCATAAAACTAATAATTTGTAAAGAGTACACGCCCAAAGGATATGAAAAGCCCCCCGCGGTTGAACCGAAGAGGGCTGGATATTTTGTCTACTATAACTACTCTATAATGTGAATCTGTCTCCGTCATCGAGAAGCACAGCTTCGCAACTCCAATCCGCGCCCCACTCTTTCACGAGCTCCGCAAGCACCTCGCGCTTTGCGCGGCCGGCGTGGCAAGGTACGACTATGCGGGGCTTAAGATGCGAGAGCAGGAGCTTCAAGTCACCCTGCTTGCCGTGTCCAGACGCATGGAGGTATGGATCGCGGATAATCGTAGCACCCCTCGACTCTATTTCTGGGGTCGCGTCTGTAAGGTAAATTTTTGAAAACCTTCCTGACAGCTCGCCCATCACATAACTAAAACGCCTTTCTATATCTCGCAGCGGAATAGTATCTTGGCTCACAATCAGCGTGTCGCCCTGTTTTGCGGGAAGTGGAAATATCTCTTCCGCCATGCTATCCAAAAAACTCATGGGCTCGCCTTGGCTGCCGGTCACGCAAATTACAGCGTCATCCGGTAGCTGGGAAGGAGACGGCACAAGATGCCTGAAGCCCGTTAACTCTCTGCCGTTGTCTCTTTCCGCGGACTGAAATATGGGCTGCCACAGGCGCTGGTCTATTCCGGCTATATCAAGTAGGTCGCGCATGCTTCTTCCGGCGACAAACACGGGCCTTCCCTGCTTGTTTGCCGCGTTGATTGCAGATTCCAAACGCCTTACATTAGACGCAATAGTGCTGAAAAACACTCTTGCATTTCGATTATCGGTCAGTGTGGCGGCTATTTTTGCCTCCACGGCCTCCTCTGAAATTACAAACCCCGGCTCGTCGGCGTTTGTCGAATCAAGAAACATAAGGTGTATCCCTTTTTCAGGATGAAGCGCGCCGAATACTTCAACGTTTTTGTCGTGTCCCGCGCGGACTCGCCAGCTCTTTACATCGCCAAGATGCGCAATTCGCTTGCCCTCGGCCTCGACAAGAAAACCGGAGGAGCCATAAATACTGTGATTTACAGCAAATCGCCTGATTGAAAACGGTCCTGCCTGTATGTTTTCGCCATACAGCAGTGCTTCAGGAGGCGCACGGCCATCTTTTTCCGCACGCATCCTTATGACTTTCTCGGTGAAGCGATCGGTGATTAGCGCAATATCGGGAAACCTCTCGCGAAGCTTCCACCAGCTCTCCGTATGATCTTGGTGGCCGTGCGTAAGGCACAGGAATCCTACCCTTAAATCGTCGAGCCCTTCAGGGCCCAAATAGTACTCATCGGGCAGTACCGCGCCAAATCTTGACATCATTTCTTCGCGCTCATATGAAGAGCTGAATTCGGGAATTTTCTGCCCGCGGTCTATGCAAAGGCCGTTACCATCATACGCTATTACAACGCCATTTTTGACGCCCACTTCGCTCATTCCGCCTGCAATTCTGATTTCTACCTTGCTTGTCATCACAAAACGCTCCTTGCTTTATTTTTCTGTCAAAGTACCGAACAATACAGCATAGCACTAACGGTAAATTTTGTCAACAATTTGCCAAATTTCTCCGAGGGTGGTATAAATAT
>JBASTI010000088.1:0-8851 GCA_049274815.1 Candidatus Spechtbacterales bacterium
TTGTTGACGAATTAAACCACATGGTCCACCGCTTGTGCAAATTCCCGTCTATTCCTTTGAGTTTTAGCCTTGCGGCCGTACTTCCCAGGCGGGAGACTTAACGCGTTAGCTTCGCCACCTGAAGGGTCGACACTTCAGACAGCTAGTCTCCAACATTTACAGCGTGGATTACTGGGGTATCTAATCCCATTCACTCCCCACGCTTTCGTCCCTCAGCGTCAGAGTCGCGCCAGCTAGATGCCTTCGCCTTCGGTGTTCCCCACGATATCAACGAATTTCACCTCTACACCGTGAGTTCCTCTAGCCTCTCACGCTCTCTAGCCTTGCCGTTTCCCCCGCGAGTTCAGGGTTAAGCCCTGAAATTTGACAGGAGACTAACAAAGCCGCCTACGGACGCTTTACGCCCAATAATTCCGGATAACGCTCGGGGCCTTCGTATTACCGCTCCTGCTGGCACGAAGTTAGGAGCCCCTTATTCTGGGAGTACCGTCAATCCGACCGAAGTCGGACTTCTTCCTCCCTAAAAGCAGTTTACAATCCGAAGACCTTCATCCTGCACGCGACGTCGCTCCATCAGGCTTTCGCCCATTGTGGAAGATTCTCGACTGCTGCCTCCCGTAGGAGTGAGGACCATGTCACAGTTCCCCTGTTGGCGGTCATGCTCTCACACCGCCTACCCGTCATAGCCTTGGTGAGCCGTTACCTCACCAACTAGCTGATAGGCCGCAGGCCATTCCCATCCCGGCTTAGATTGCTCTAAACCTTTACCCTTTCGGGACTATCAGGTATTAGACCGCCTTTCGGCGGCTTATCCCTGTGGGTGGGGTATGTTCCTACGTGTTACTAACCCATTCGCCGCTATCGCAGCTCTTGATGTAATCTCAAACTGCAATCGCTCGACATGCATGCCTTATCCACGTCGCCAGCGTTCATCCTGAGCCAGGATCAAACTCTCAATAAAAATGAGAGAGATTTAGCTCTCAAAAAATAAATTTACGGTATGCACCGTATAAAGCACAAGTCCCGACCAAAATGTCGGGATATACTTATTTGGTTATCAATGAACTTACCCTCTATCTTATCCCAAAATGCATATTTTAGTCAAGTGTCCCCTTCATTTAGGCAAATTATTTTCTACAAAATCAGGCACAACCAAAGATACAAGATGCCGGACTTTTCTGCGAAATCCCGGACTATCCACAACAAGTTCGCTGAACGCGGCAAACGGAATAGCGACCAGCGACGCGATCAAAAGTATCTTTGGAGTAATCGGTTCGCCAGTGACGAAAAATATAGCAATGAGATCTTCGGAAATTCCAAAAACCACGCCCACAACAAAAAACTCCAAAAACCGCATGACCCTCTGCGCCCGCTTTGAATGATTTTTATAATTTTGTTTATTCATTATTTCTTTTTACTCAAAATACCTCCCCCGCATCCTCCAGAAAACAAGAGCGAGTATAAGGGCTACTGGGGCATAGATGGCTAAATTTCTGCCGGCAATTATTTCATTGAAAAAATAAAATGTTGGCATGAAAACAATCTCGGCGGCCAAAGTGCCGAGAAAAAAATTTCGATACTTTACGCCTATCACTCCCGAGCCGTAGCTTACGGCTTCGGATATTAAGCCAGTAAATAGGCGCAGGAAAAATATCGCTTCAAGCTCCTTCTTCCCGGCTATTTTGATACGCTGAATTCTTGTGATAAATTTTTCATCCAACACTTTCCGCAAGAAGGCGTATCCATATTTTTTTCCCAAATAGTACGCGACAGAAGACCCCGCAAGCCCGCCAATTGTCTCTGCAAGAAACGCCGGGAACCAGCCAATAATCGGGACGGAGGCGAATGTCAAAAGCCCGCCGGGGAGAGGCGGCCAGACAATGGCTATTATTTTTATAAAAACAAGAACGCTAAAGTACAGTAAAAAATTCTGCTGCGACCAACCGATAAACCCCTCAAAAACAGGCTGCCGCATGAACCATATATACGCCACAAATAAACCCGCGGCGAGCAGGGCGAGTAAGATAAGATTTTTGTGTTTTTTTATATTCATTCTTTTCTCTTCGCGAGCCAATCTTGGATGTTATGTTCCATTATAAAACAATTCAAACAAAAAGCCCACATAGTGGTGGGCTCGCGAAAAATGTATCCTTAATTTTCGTACACCCTGATCTCTGCGCCGCTTGGGTTGAGATTTCGATCTACAATATGGATGGAATGGCAGCCATTACGACACTTCGCCGTTCCCGAGGAACGACTAGGGCCAAGGACTTCGGGTCGCGTAACCTGACAGTACGCTTCCACAATATCCACGCATGCGGGAAGTGTTCCCTTCACATTAACCGAAGTTGCCTCGCAACCCTCAAGATACGGGTCTTCGCTATATACCAGATTCATTCCTGCGCCTCCCTATCTCCTTATTCGGTCTGCGTAGCTTGCGCCAAGCCATAAAGTCATAATAGATGTCAAGTTTTATTCCTGTGGGCTTCTCGCCACTCCTCAATCTTCTTGTGATGCCCGGAAAGCAAGACGGGCGGCACTTTCCAGTTTACACCTTTCTTTGGCGAAAAAACTTCTGGGCGGGTATAGACGGGGTGTTCGTACTGGACGCCCCTAGAGAATGACTCCCCTTCTTTTGACGCCTCTTTTCCTATAACACCCTCGATCATGCGACTCACCGCGTCTACCGCGATCATCGCGGGCAACTCTCCGCCTGTGATTACAAATTCACCGACTGACAATTCTTCGTCGGCAATGTATTTTGCCACCCGTTCATCCACTCCCTTGTAGTGCCCCGCGATTAAAATAATCTGGTCGTATTTTGCCAAATTCCTTACGCGCGCTTGCGTCAGAACCTTGCCCTTAGCAGACATTAAAATAACCCTTGACCTAAATTTTGATTTTCTATTTTTTATTTTTGATTTTAAGGCCTTTACGACCGCATATATCG
Source organism: Candidatus Spechtbacterales bacterium (assembly GCA_049274815.1). GTDB lineage: Bacteria > Patescibacteriota > Minisyncoccia > Spechtbacterales > HO2-43-30 > JBASTI01. The sequence continues at coordinate 2,951 of JBASTI010000088.1, forward strand.
GCTCTACCTTCATCACCATCCCGGAAATCCCGCCGTATGCACTATCGTCTGTAACCCTATGCTTATCCTTCGCGTAATCCCTAATATTATGCACGCGAATCTTTATCAACTTCTTCTTCTGCGCCTTGCCCAAAATAGAACTATTAAAATAGCAATCGAACATTTCGGGAAAAATTGTAAGAATATCAAATGCTATCACGAGACAGTGGCTTGTGGCTCTGCCTTTTCTTTTATCTTTTTGCTCGTTTTGTGCACTGCTATCTTCTCCCCCTTTATTATTCCATCTTTAATAAGCATGTTGCGCGCGCTGTCGGATGGTTGCGCGCCCTTGGAAAGCCAATATTGAATACGCTCGCCATTTAAGCTCCTCTCATGTCTAATCGGGTTATAAAATCCGAGAATTTCCAAAAACTTGCCGGTTTTTGTAGCGGTGCGTCTTGGGGTCACAACCAAACGAAAACTTGGACTATTCTTTTTTCCTACTCTTGAAAGCCTTATTCTTAGCATTATGTATATTATTACCGAAGATTAAGTAATTTGTCAAATCATAATAAAATTAAAAGCCCACATTGCGCAATGTGGGCCATGAAAATTTTTTACGGCTCAACTTTTTTTCCAAGAAACTGCTCTAGATTATCACCGGATATCACCTCGTGCTCAATAAGATATTCCGCAAGCTCTATAAGCTTTGCCTTGTGGGTTGCCAGGATCTCTTCGGCCCTCCAATAGGCCACGCTTAGTAGACCCTTTACTTCTTCGTCAATATCTTCCGCGATCTTTTCGCTGTAATCCTGCGTTTCGCTTATTTCCCGGCCCAGGAATGTCAATTCTTCCCGCTTACCAAATACCCGAGGCCCAAGATCCTTGCTCATGCCATAGCGCCTTATCATATCGAGCGCTATTTTTGTCGCTCGCTCAAAGTCATTACTCGCGCCCGTCGTAATTTCATCAAAAATCAACTGTTCCGCGACACGGCCGCCCATGCTAACCGCGATCAAATCTTCAAACTGATTTTTGGTCCAAAGGTATCTGTCTTCATCCGGCAAAAGCGAAGTGTGGCCGCCCATATTACCGCGCGATACTATAGAAATCTTGTGGACCCTATCGGCATGGGGCAAGGCCCACGCTGCTATAGCATGCCCCGCTTCATGGTAAGCCACCATCTCTTTTTCCCTTGGGCTAATAACGCGGCTTTTTCTCTCGGGTCCCGCTATCACGCGCTCTATCGCTTCCTCAAGTTCGCGCATGGAAATATCCTTTCTTTTAACCCTTGCGGCAAGGAGAGCGGCTTCATTGATTATATTTGCCAAATCTGCCCCGCTGAATCCGGGAGTCTGCTTGGCCAAAACATCAAGTTTTACCTCGGGGGCAAAGGGCTTTCCGGAAGCATGAACCTTCAAAATTGCCTTGCGCCCTTCTATGTCGGGAAGATCCAGAGTTACCTTGCGGTCAAAACGACCGGGGCGCAAGAGCGCGGGATCCAGAATATCCGGCCTGTTAGTAGCGGCTATTACGATTACATTGGTACGGGTGTCAAATCCATCCATCTCAACAAGTATCTGATTAAGCGTCTGCTCGCGCTCGTCATGGCCGCCCCCGAGACCCGCGCCTCTGTGTCGGCCTACAGCGTCTATCTCATCTATAAAAACAATGCACGGCGCGTTTCGCTTTGCCTGGTCAAACAAATCTCTGGCACGGGCCGCGCCTACGCCCACAAACATCTCCACAAACTCACTTCCGCTCATGTGGAAAAATGGGACGCCCGCCTCTCCGGCAACAGCCCTTGCAAGCAGTGTCTTCCCGGTTCCGGGTTGGCCTACCAGCAAAACCCCTTTTGGAATACGCGCGCCCAAAGCAAGAAAACGCTCGGGGAACTTTAGAAACTCAACGACCTCCTGAAGCTCGTATTTTGCCTCATCTACCCCGGCGACATCCTTGAAAGTGACGTTCGGACTATTCGGCGTTACCGTCCGGGCGCGACTACGGCCGAGGGATGTCATCTGATTGTTGCCGGCATTGGCTTGCCGCATCATAAATAGCATCAGACCGCCAAATAAAATTAAGGGCAGGAAATTTATAAGAACCGCGAATAAACCGCCGCTTGTGTTCTTGAACTCCACTTGAACGCCCCTTGGCGGACCTACTTCAATCCCATTTTCCGTAAGAATCTCCAGTATGTCCGTATTTGGGCCGACTCTGCTTGTAAAATAATCCCTGCCGCCGGATGCCCTTGCGAAAACGGTAATTTTTGAGCCCTTTACTTCAATCCTCTGTATTTCATTTTTCTTCGCCATAGAAATCACATCAGTTATTGGTATTTCCCTACTGTTGCTTGTGTTACAATTCGCACCCCCGAACATGAAATAGACAACAACAATAACAACGGCAATCGACATCAGGGTTCTACCTAATTGGCTATTCATAACGCCCACTCCTCCCTGTATAAATTTTTAAAAGAACATTACCAGCCCTTTTCTTCAAGGGCCTTTTCCGCGGCTTTTTCTTGCGCTTCCTGCTTGCTTGCCCCTTCGCCCTTCGCCACCATCTCATTACCCAAAAATACTCCTATCACGAAATTCTTTGAGTGATCGGGCCCCCACTCATCCAGCACTTCATAGGTTGGCGTTATCCCCACGCGCTCTTGCGCCTCTTCCTGAAAACGGCTTTTGGGATCTATGTAGAGCTGTTTTTCTATGATTTCAGTGAGCTTTGGAATTATAATATGGGTTTTTATGAATTTCTCCGCCGAAACGAATCCTTGGTCCAGAAATATGGCTCCGATGGCTGCTTCTATTGCGTTTGCGAGAATGTATTCGCGGGCCCTTCCGGTGTCCTTTGCCTCACCGCGCGACAAAAGCAAAAAATCATTTATTCCTATATCGTGAGCTATTTGCGAAAGCATCTTACTGTTTACAAGAGATGCCCTCCAAGATGTGAGCTCCCCCTCGGGGTTTTTATAATTTTGATACAAGTATTGAGTAACGGCAAGCTCCAAAACCGCGTCCCCAAGAAACTCCAGGCGCTCATTGTGGTCTAAGTAAAAATTTGGGTTCTCGTTTATATAAGAACGATGCGTAAGCGCCTGTAATAAAAAGTCTTTATTTTTGAAATCCGTCCCCAGAGATTCCTCGAGGGGAGAAAGGTCTTTCACGAAATTTTTAAATTAATTACTTTGTTTCTTGCACTTTTTTCAGGGATGTCTCGTCCTTCCCCGGCTCCCCTATCTCTCTATATATGGTGCCCAATACTCCGTTTACAAATCTTCCTGAACTTTCGCCGCCAAAATTTTTTGCGAGCTCAATCGCCTCGTTAATCGCGACCTTGGGAGGCACCTCGTCGCGCTTACCCCAGAGAAGTTCGTAAATTCCGATGCGGAGAACATTTCTATCAACTATTGTAATCTGCTCAAGGGGCCATTCTGGCGCGCATTTTTCTATGATTTCATTTACTTTGTCCAAATATTTCATCACGCCGTTGATAAGCTCCCAGATAAAATTTGTATTTTCAAGCCCCGGCCCAAATTCTTTGACGGTATTTTCGACAATCTGCTTGAGCTTTGAATTATCGCGACCCCAAAAATCCCACTCGTAAAGGGACTGCATTGCGATTGATCTTGAAAGGTGCCGAGAGGCCATTATTTTTTGCTAAGTTCTTCTAGCCCGGTTGCCGTCGCAGATCCCTTGGATTGCCCCTGCTCTTTCTCATGCATTGCCTGCTCTTTCTCTCTGCGCTTTTTTTCTTTCTTATCCAACTTCAAAAACACGTTCACTATTTCTCGCGCTCTATATGTACCGCAATTTTCGCATAGCCGGTGCGGCAAAACTTCTTTCCCGCATTTTGCGCAAATCGAAAAAACCATGCTCTTTAGCGCGTGATGCGATCTGCGATTGCCTTGTCTCGCTTTGGTTTTTCTCTGCTTAGGTACGCCCATTAATGCTTTTATAGCAGACTATGATGTGTCGCGCAAGAACAAAGAGTATCTCTTATTCCGTAACCATGCGGCTCAAGGCGCCTTTCTTGCGAGCGCTCCCGATCATCCAGTAAAAAAATGCCAAACTGCATACGAGAAACACGAGATTCAGCGCGCTTGCCCATATCACATTATTTAGGGGGAATATATGATTTGTTAGAACAAGGCGCATGCCTTCAAACAGGTGGGATGTCGGCACAAAAAACGCGATTTTTTGAAAAATCATCGGAAGAACACTGATCGGATAGAAAACTCCCGAAAGTGGCAAAAAAATCGCGGGGAATGTCCATGCCAACGCCTCAACGCCCTGCCCAAAACGAATGAGCAGACCTATTGTCACAAATCCCAATACCCAGCCAAAGACAAGGACGTTAATAAAAAATGGGATAATGTAAAACCCGAAAGTCCATATGTTGAATGCGTAAAATATTCCCGCGAGAATCCCAAGCAGAGTAATCGCGAATATGGTATCCGCGATGCTTATAAGTATAAGCCCGGCAATAAATTCTCTTGCCTTTATAGGCGCCGCGAAGACATTTAGAATATTCCGGGTCCATACATCCTCAAGGAAAGATATGGCGATTGCTTGCTGGCCCCTATAAAAAATATGCCAAAATATCATACCCCCAAGTAGTGCCGTAGCCAACGTAAGTTTGAAATCGGCCCGGGCAATTCCTTCAAGCCAAATTGTAATAAATCCCCATAATAAAAGCTCAAGAGTTGTCCAATAAAATAAGGTAAGCAAGCGGAAAAAACTATGGCGAAGCACATATAAATGACGGAGGAATATACCAATGATATGTGAAGAATTCATAGATGTTTTAATGATTTTTACGCTTCTTTCACTATTTGCAAAAATATATCCTCAAGATTATTTTTACCAAATCTTTCCCGCAAAGCATGGGGCGTCCCCTCGTCCGCGATATTTCCGTGCATCAAAAAAATCACGCGATCGCACATTTCCTCAATTTCACCCATATTGTGGGAGGTCCAAAGCACAGCGCCCTTCAATAATTTCATTTTCTCGTAGATTTTATTTCGCAAATCCCACGCGATCGCGGGATCCAAAGAAGCGGTCGGCTCATCAAGCAAAAGAAGTTTTGGGTCATTAAGGAAGGCCTTTGCGAGATTAACGCGCATTTGCTCGCCGCTCGACAACATCCCGGTTCGCGTATTTTTAAAATTCTCAAGGTGAAAATCTTTAAGCAATTCCTCTATCTTGCTTTTGTAGCCCTTAACTCCGTAGAAAAAAGAAAATACCTTCAAGTTTTCATAGACCGTGAGATTAGAAGGCAAGGTCGCGTACGGAGTCGCGAAATTCAGCTTTTCAAGAATTTCTTCCCGAGCATCCGCAAGGTCACTTCCAAAGATCCTGATTTTTCCCGACGTTGGCTCCACGAGGGAAAGAATCATATGGATAATTGTCGTTTTCCCCGCGCCGTTGGGGCCCACAAGGCCAACCACTTCGCCTTCGCCAATCGCAAACGAAACGTGATCCACGGCAAGTGAATCTTTATACTGTTTGGTGAGTTGTCGAACCTCAAGAATGGGGAGCATGATCTTATCTTACTACTTTATGGACTAAAAATTGGGTTGAAGGGAGAGGTCAGCCTTGGGCGGGACAAGACGACCGATGGTGAGATAAACAAAGCATATAGCCTCTTACCTCACCATCGCTCGTCTCAATACCTCCATTATAGCATATATCTCATATTTTGTCAATAGTTTTACTGCCCCTTGGCCTAGGCAAGCCGAAAACTTACCCTGTGTATCTCGGAGGGGCCATATTTTTTGAGCATCGCAAAATGCAACTTCGTGCCATATCCTTTGTGCGAATCAAATCTATATTGGGGATATTTTTTGTGATAGCGCATCATCGCGCGATCGCGAGCGACTTTGGCGATTATAGACGCAATGGCACACAAGGCGAC
>JBASTI010000089.1:0-2094 GCA_049274815.1 Candidatus Spechtbacterales bacterium
CGCTTAGCCCGCAAAGGGTACCCAAGTTAGAGGCAGCAAGGTCTGTAGCCACAAGATCGCGCGTCTCGTCCCACGAGACAGGGGCTTCCTGTTCGGTGTGGTAGGGCTTGTCGCGATGAGCCGCGCAAAGCGTAACCTTTTTTCCATGAGCTGTTCTTAATTCAAAAAGTCGTATGTGGTGCCGCTCTTTGCTTTCGGCATTAATATCCGACTTAATTGCAACGCTTGCTCGCCAACCGCAGTTCAGAGGGCCATATAAGAAGTATGACGACCCCAGAAACTGCTCCCATTTCGGATTTGCCTTGGCAAGAAGCGCTATAAATTTCTTTGCGCTTATGCCATAGGCGGCTATATTTATCGGGTCCTTCACTGTTTTTTTGTTGACAATATACGGGAAAAACGTAATATAATCTACGCATGGCAGTTTAAGCGCGTATTGCCAGTGGCGAGGGAAGCTTTGCCATAGGGTATTTTCAAAAAACCAAAGACGCGGGAGGGCCATAAAAAGCGACCACTTGCTGTGTAGCGCATAGAATAGCTGTTTCATTATTTTCCTCAATTGTCAAAACTGCTATAATGGGTATATCATAAAAAAGGCACTTTGTACATCAATAACATGCGCCCTATAATGGGGGTTTAGGAGGGGTCAGTTTATGGATGAAGATACGGGCATAGAGTTGGAAGAGGATTTCGGCGCGCCCGAGGAGCGTCAGAGAATTTTATCGGCTTTGAGGGGATGGGCTCAAAGTTACCCCGATCAAAACGCGCCAGTTTATATTACCGGTATAGATATGAGGATTACACCCGGCGAGATTGTAAAGCACATTGAAGACGAAACCGCGATTGGCGTCGCGATCCTGGATTTGCTCGTAATGGAAGCAAGGAAGTTTAAGAAATTTACTAAGTCCGAGATTGTCATATTTTTGGGCAGCCAATTCCCCCTCACTCTTAGGAGAATAGTGGATGAGTAATCGGGTCATGCTTAAAATGACCCGATTTTTAATTTATTACATTTCGAGAGACCCTCTTATGGGGGTCTTTTCTTTTCGGATAGGGATTTGTTTCAGCGAGCTTTTGCTTCCAATATGGCCACCCTTCGTTCCAGTACCCCAAATTCCTCCGCATCAACCTTTTGCTTTAAGCCGGCTTTTATGAATGAGATGTCAATTTTCATAACTTCAATATTTTCTTTCATAGAAACGATCATTTGGGTATGCGACGCAAGCGTTTGGGTATGCGACGCAAGCGTTTGGGTATGCGAGTTTAGAGTTTTCTTTATATCAGAATACTGCTCGACAATAAGATCGACTTTCGAATCAAAATCTTCCCTAAGAGCACCAACATAACGTTGGTACTCTTGTCTCTGTTCTTTGAGAATTTGTTTTAGTTCTCCTTGTTTGATTTCCATAGATATTATCAGAATAGCACGCCATACATTAGCGTCAACCTTTTTCTTATCAACTTTTTTCTCTTGCCTGTCCCTCGGGGCTCTTATTTTGATTGGGCTTTTCTTTTTGGCAATAGTGTGTATATAATGTGGGGTATGGCAAGAAATTGTCATGCGAAGTTCTTTGAGGAGGTGCGAGTATGGCTAGTCCATCAGAGCACAAAGAAGGGTTGCGGTGCGGGAGGAAGGAGCAAGGGTACCCGCCTTGGGGGACCGTTGATGAATGCCTCGGCCTGATACTGGAGCGCGATCCCGAGCATGGCCTCGGAGTACGTTGTATCAAAAAGAGCCGTACAGAAGCTGGCGTATGGCGGGACAAGAAAGAAAAATGCGGCAGTTTCCATCCGCTCGAAGTCCTGCTAAGTCAGGCAGTGGAGCAGAATTTGCTAAATCCGAAGCAGCGCGAAGCGATTCGCAAAGTAGTTTCAGAAAAATCCGAAAGACAAAAGGAGGAAGAAATAATGGTAGATGTGCGTAAAAAGAGTGAAGATCCTGAAAAAATAAAGAAACTGGTTCGCGCATTTATTGCGACCATAGAGGCGAGGAGCGAATTCGTTGAAGAAGAGACGCAAAACCAAGAGCTAGCTTCGCAAATCTTATTTGCCAATAACTTCGCGGCTTTTCTCGATCTGGTTTTAGCAAAGGGC
>JBASTI010000090.1:0-2491 GCA_049274815.1 Candidatus Spechtbacterales bacterium
AGAACAATATTGATGTTGACGAAGCTATATCAAAAGTAATTGGGCGAAACAAAAAAAGATTCCCGATTGCAAAGACCAAATCAAGACACACCAATACAAAATTCGGCGGTTTCGATAAAAATAATCCGCAAAATAAAAAGTAAATTAAGAAATGATTACGCTATAGTCACGATCGTGGGTATTTTGTAGTTATCCACATGGCTTTTTAAAGAAGCATACGGCACAATATAATTATGGATCAGGAAATCAGTGTTAAAATCGATAAACAACCGGCGACTCTTCCCAGCACCCAACCTCCCCCTTCAAACGGCAGGCGCCGATCCCTCAAGGGCGTGTACGAATATTACATGGGGAAGAGAGATGGATTAGATGTTTGGATAGTGAACGGAAGTTTTATTCGCCGTAAAATTCTTTCCGAGTTTCTTTTTGGCGGCAATGACCGTGTGTATAATTTTATTCCCGAGGGAGAGATTTGGCTTGATAGCGCAATAAACGCGGTGGAGTTGGAATATACGACCAGGCATGAACTTACGGAACGCAAACTAATAGCAGAAAAGGGCTTAAGCTATGATGAGGCGCATAAAATCGCAAGCATCGAAGAACAGCAATCGCGGGAGAAAAATTATGTTTTGATTGAAGAAAAGGAGAAAGAAACTCCGCGCGTGCCGTTTTCTCTCGCGGAGTCCCGTAGATTATCCAGCGGCAGCCCGTGGGAGTAGACGACTCGATTAAAGCTCGCGCGTTTTTTTATTTTGATAATAAATATATTTTATATGCCTTATGCACAACGCCTTACTACTATTAAAAGAGATCCCGGCGGGGAAGGTAACCACATACGGCGAGCTTGCGCGAGTGTGCGGCACATCGGCAAGGGCCATTGGCAGGATAATGGCAAAAAATCCGGATCCCGTGAATTATCCCTGCTATAAAGTTGTTTCTTCTTCGGGCAGACTTTTGGGCTATAGCGCCAAAGGCGGCTTGCGGCGCAAGGAGGAACTGCTGAAGAGGGAGGGTATAAAAATTGCCAATAGGGCAGTGGCTAAAGAGTATTTTTATTTTTTCAAAATAAATAGGCCTAACTTTTTAATGTCAAACTTCACCAAAAAAGTTTTAACACTCTGCATAATTCATAAGCCCTTCGGCGATGCTCAGGATAAACACCCCAAGATCCTTCTTGGCATGAAGAAGAAGGGATTTGGCGAAGGCAGGTGGAACGGTTTTGGCGGAAAGGTGGAGAGGGGAGAGGGGATTAGAAATGCCGCGAAGCGGGAGCTCGTCGAAGAGGCCGGGATTACGCCGAAAGACATAAGCAAAGCCGGAGTTATTGAGTTTGAATTCAAGGGGAATCCGGAAATTCTCCAGGTGCACGTTTTTAAGGCAACCGATTTTGACGGCGAGCCAACCGAATCTGACGAAATGAGGCCAAAGTGGTTTGATGTAGACAAAATACCGTTCTCAAAAATGTGGCCAGACGACGCTCACTGGCTGCCGCATGTTTTGGCCGGCAAAAAAGTCAAGGCAAAATTCTGGTTTGACGGATTTGATAAAATAGTAGACAAGAAAATTGAACTTGCATAAGTCCTTGACAGATTTTTTACATATGCTAGTATGACTGGTCCGCAAAACTTAACGGACAAGTCCTTTGAAAAGGGGGGCGCGGTATGAAATGGGTTTTAATTGCATTAGGCGTAGTAGGACTACTGTTTGCAGTCGGCGGCGTAGGCACATGTACAATTTACAATGGTTTGGTTTCCGCTGACAACGAAGCCGAGAGGACATGGGCAAATGTGCAGACTGCATATCAGCAAAGGCTAGATACTTTGCCAAAATTTGCCGAAGTGGCTCGTGTCTCAACAAAATTTCAGATTGAACTCCAGAAGCAGTATGTTAGTGCTCGCAATAATGTAAATGTAGTCGCGGCTAATGGCGATGCGCCGCAGCTTCAGCAAGCGGCTGACCAGGAATTTGCAGTGCTTTTTGAATCCTTTAGAAACTTCCTGAATATCAACGTGGAAGCAACTCCCGAAGCAAAAACCGATCAATTAACTGAACTTAATTCCCAGATCGAAAGCGTGGAACGTATGATAAAACACGAAAGAGACGCTTACAACAAAGCTGTAAAAGATCGGAAAGATAAGATGAAGACGTTCCCGGGCAACAAAGTTGCTGGAGAGTTTGGCTTCGAGCCGGATAAGTACAAGCCCTTCCAGGCATCAGAGGCAGCCCAGACTTCTCCCGACCTAGACCTAGACCCAGACTTCAATAAATAATTGTCTCTTAGCCGGGATTACTCAAGGAGGGCTTTGTCCCTCCTTTTTAACAAAGCGAGCGTAGACTTACGGAGGAGGTGATATGCGCAACAGAGAGAATAGATCTATGCCTCTTATTGTCACTGGAGCACTAGCCCTGATTGCCGTTTTAGCTGTTGTGATATTTCTGACTGTTTCAAGGGCTTCAGAGCCCGCTAAAGGTACTTTAGTTGTGGGGACAA
>JBASTI010000091.1:0-1878 GCA_049274815.1 Candidatus Spechtbacterales bacterium
GAACTGGCCGCGAGCGATGGAAGCATCGTGATCACCTGGACCGAACTTGGTCTGGGCGGGATCCGCAAGCTATCCCACTTGTTTACGGAGTTCGCTGCTCAGAACGAAACGGTCGCGCAGCTCGGCAGAAGTGGAGAGGTTTTCGATCCCGTTCCCAATCCCCGCTACCAGCAACCCGGCGACGAGTTGTTCATTGCGGAACCAGCGCAACCGAAGCTCATTCAGACATGGCGAACGCAACTCAACGAATATCGCGCTCATCTCATTGCGTGATGCGCGCGCCTCAACATATTTGATCGATCAAAGCCAGGAGGGCGCGAAATGGATTGGGAAGTAATAACAAGCGCGGATTTCATGAAGACCTTCAATGTATCTAGTTATCCGGAAGGGTTGAGCGATTGGTGGCTTAAGAGGCGCGTAGACGCAAGGTTGACAGATTTAGCGCGGGCTGTAGATAGCGCGAATGCTCATGTCTGGAAAGTTTTTGGGGAAATATCTAAACATACCTCATATGTAGATTTCTACCAATGGTTCTGGACGCTAAAATTCTCAACTCATGAAGTTAAAAGGCGCGCGTATCAATTTTGGAAAGCGCAAGCTTTGGCAAAAAGAGCGGGATTCGATGTGCGGTGATCCTATGGGGAGTATCTAGCAGACGCAACATGCGATTAAGGGTCTACGAAACGGCCCTTATTTTTTTTGTTCACACAGCTATAATGTGTCCACTTGACACAAAGTATGCCATGATATACCATGTACTTATAGTATGAAATATGCTATAAAAAAACGTTCCTTGACAGCAAAATATACGGAGGTTTCAGATATGCGAAAGTTAAGAGTCGCGCTGTGTCAGATGAATTCAGTCGTTGGGGACTTAGATGGCAATATAGCCAAGATGAAGGAAATGACCGTAGCTTGCGAGGAAAACGGCGTAGGGATTGTAGTATTTCCGGAGCTTGCAATTCCCGGCTACCCTCCCCAAGATGCCGTGCTTTATAATGGGCTTAATCGGGATATGGAAAGCGCGGATGACGAATTTTTCCGGTTTCTCCAAAACCGTGCGATGGCAAATAACGGCCAAGGCGCGATAGTGGTATGGGGGAATATTCGCCGGGGCATAGGACTTCGAAACTCCGCGAAGATATTTATTCCCGGCCAAACCGTAAAGGGTTTTCCCGCCACAGAGGCGGAGTATCAGGATAAACGGCGCCTGCCCAATTACGGGGTATTTGATGAGCTTAGATACTTTCGTCCCGGAGACGACGAACCCAGCAAACTATTTTCTTCCAAGGGCCTTACATTCGGTGTCACTATTTGCGAAGATATCTGGTATCAGCAGAATTATCTGCCGGATTTTGCCTTAAATGGGGCGCAGGTTGTCATAAATATAAATGCTTCACCTTTCCATGTAGGAAAGCCAAAATATAGAGAGGATATGATACGGGCGCGGGCAGGGGATAATCAGGTGTTTGTGCTTTATGCGAACATGGTGGGCGGACAAGGAGGCATTGTTTTTGATGGGGACTCTATGATTGTCGGTCCAAAAGGCAATCTTATCGCACGCGCAAATCTTTTTGAAGAAGATATATTGTACGCGGACTTGGACCTTGATGAGGTTGACCGCGTGCGGTTGAAGGATATACGGCTAAATAGTTTGCCAAGACCAACGGTTGAGATGATTCCATTTGAGTTTTTTCCTTCAAAAAACAAGGGAGACTCGAGTGTTCCAAATAGAAGCGCAGAGGCCATGGCGGATATTGCCCAGATCCACAAAGCTCTTGTGCTCATGGTCAGGGATTATGTTCAGAAACAGGGGCTAAAGGGCGCGGTAATTGGGCTATCTGGCGGCATTGACTCCGCGGTCTGCGGCATCATCGC
>JBASTI010000092.1:0-3203 GCA_049274815.1 Candidatus Spechtbacterales bacterium
GCGCGGCCTATGAGGCGCGATGGCCGGTAGTTTTTATGGTGCCAATTTGGTCGTATGGCGAGCGGGAATGCGCGGCAGAAATTCCCAAGGAAAAGTATTTGATACCAATCGGTAAAGCTGCGGTAAAACGCATAGGAAAGGACGTCACGATTCTTGCAGACGGCCTGTGCTTGCGTGCAGCGCTTAACGAAGCCGAGTTTCTCGCGCCAGATGGGATTGACTGCGAAGTCGTGGATATTCGCAGCTACAACCCCTTTGATACAGAGACAATCGGAGAGTCCATAAAAAAGACCGAGAGGCTAGTAGTGATGACAGAGGCCACTCCGCCCTTGGCCGAGCTTATCATAGGGAAAATAGTATCCAATCCGGAATTACACGATGCGCTTACGCGTACGCCAAAGGTGTTTAAGGAGCCCGGCGAGGAACTTGCGACATTTCAGGGTCGTGTGAAGAAGTGGCTTGAGGCCGCGCAAGGTCTGTTTGGCAAGTTTAGTGAGACTGATCTTGCCGATCGCAATCTTGCTCCCCGCATTGCGCGCCTATCAAAAGACATTACGCCCATCTCCTCGGTCAAGGATATTGAGTGGAACGATTTGCCCTTTGAGCAATATGAAGTGATGGAAATTGATAGTTACGGCGATATGCGGCCCAAAAAGAAACTTCGCTCTGTGCGACTTGCCGCGATAGTTCACGAGCTGATGGAGTGGAAGTAATGAAATCAGAATTTGGATTTTACCAGATACCGAGTTCAAAATACGATCCTGCGCCTCCGGATTGCAGGATTCAAAGATGGCTTAAGGGTATTGGGGACATAGTCGAGAAAGGGGAGCCGTTGTTGGTTTTTGAAGCGGATAAAGTAGGCGAAGTTGAACTTGAAAGTCCGTTTTCCGGAACAATTGTGAGCGTTAAGGAGCGATATCGTGATGGGGCCGATGACGAAGGCCGCCTGTGGGTGTGGAACAAGAAAAATAAGGAGTTCAAATCTCCTGCCTTGGTATTGCATCTGCCAGAACTTGGATATATAGAAACCGGCGAAGTTTTTGATGAGTTGCCGGCGAAAGAAGCGCCAGATCCACTAGAGCCGCCCGAGCAAGACCAGGAAGGCGATGACTCAAAAAGGGTCCGAGCGGCGCCTGCGGCTCGCAAGATGGCCCGCGACGCAGATGTTGATATAGAAAAAATCCCTGGTACCGGTCTATCTGGTCGCGTTATGCTCGCGGATGTCAAGCAGGCGATTGCACAACGCGATACACAACCAGTCGCGAAAGAAGTTTCTTTGCTCCCGAAACATGTGGTATTACTAACTCCTGCGCGTGAATGGATTGTTATCGCGGATAATCTTAAGAAGGGTTCCGGTACCACAATAGCTGCCGGTGAGCCTCTGCCGCCAGATTGGCGCGAAAAAGAGAACGAGGAATATGACCTTTCTTCTTTGATAAAATTCAGGGAACAATACGGCGTAAAGTTTCAGGAAAAATTTGGCGTTCGTCTGCGACTGTGGGCGCCGGTTGCGCTGGCACTAACAAGAGTGCTTGCAAGCGAGGATTTCGCGATTTTCAACGGCTTCTGGCACAGTGAAGACGAGGAAGATCGCACGAAAGATAGGGTTGCGCTATACACGAAAGTCAACTTGGGGATGTCGTATGACCGGGGAGAAAAGGCAAAGATAGATTGGGAAAAGAAAACAATTTCCGGCCAGCGCCTGCGCATACTCACCTTGCATGACGCGCAGGGACTCGGCCTCGGGGAGTTTTTTTCGCAGGTTGACGATTTGTTCAACCGGGCAGATCACGATACCAGCACAAGGAAAATGTCAAAAACTACTTTGCGCGACTGGACCGGCTGGACCTTTATATTTAATAATGTCGGCGCGGCCCGCCATAAGCGCGGAGTTTCTTTATTCACGCCGCGAATGTCCGCCATGCTGAATATGGGTACAATCCGGCGCGATGGCCGCGTGACCTTTCAGATTTTCTTTGACCATCGGCTTATAGACGGCGTACCCTCAACAGATTTTGTTGACGCGGTTTATGAAGAGCTAAACGGCCGCGTATTGCATCAGCTGACTCTGATTTGTTTAGAAAACTAATAAAATAAAGGCATCTTTTAGGTGCCTTTTTAAATTAGTTCATGCGATTCATTGCCGGTAAGTTTTCGGATGGTTTTAATAAACGCCTGCGCGACCATAGGGGTCGCCATATGGATTGTCGGAGAATCACCCTTTATGGCGTGAACAGAAGTCATTTCTATGTCTTCGCCGCAGGGGTAAATATATTTAAAATATTCAAGGTCTGTTGAAAGATTTATGGAAAATCCAAACTTTGTGAAACGTTTTATCCGGCTACCCGAGTATTTCTGGTTTACAACCCTAAAGCCCCGCGAGGCAATTTTTTTAAGCTTTTTTTGGCCATCCGCGACCCATATGCCTTGCGCGGACATCAACAATTTGTTGCCCCCTTGTTCGTCGGTATGGAGTAATCCTCGCGAAGTAAGTTGTTCGCGCAAGTCAGGGTCTGTAAAGTTACAGAGTTCGTCTGTTGTGTATCCGGTTATGTCAATCCCAAGAAGAAATTCCCGAATGGTTTGATCAACTATTTCCGCGAGATGATGGGGGGTTTGAATCCCGACCTCATCCATGCAGAGAATCATGTAGCAGACGAGCTGCCCCGGACCATGGTAAGTGATTGATCCGCCTCTGTTTTCGCTAAGTATGTGAAAGTCCACGGGAGGGCGATCCATATTTGGACGGAAGATCCTTGCGTTATCGCCGAGTTTCCGCATTTTTTCCCGATCGCTTTGCGTGGCAACATATACCTTGTCGTGCTCGACGAACATCAGGAATTGATATTCGTCATTGGGAGGTCCCCCAATCATTTTTAGTTTCAAAAACCTTTCCTGCGTTTCGAGCGCGTCGCCAATAAGGCAGAGGCGCTCGGGCTGGCTGGTTTTTTCCGCGTGGCTTCGGCCGTGTTTTACGTCCCAAAAAAACTTAACCATCTCGGCACCTCCTTTTGTCAAAGTGCATATGTTCTGTACCACATATTCACAATTTTTGACAGATATGATAATGTATCTGGAGCTCCGTTGTGCGGAGCCAATCGGGTGCAGTATTACATCCGACATGCCTTGCGGTAGTGCCGCTGGGACAGGAGGAAACAAATGGACCTTAAAAACCAAATGAAACTTGCACGCGAGGCCGCACT
>JBASTI010000093.1:0-2493 GCA_049274815.1 Candidatus Spechtbacterales bacterium
TTATAAGAGAGGCAAGCGATATCACGATCCCTGCGGAAGTTTCCGCGCAGAACCCTTGATATGTCTCAATTTTCACCATTTTAAGGCCCATGGTGCGAATGATTCGCCAGCCTCCGAATGATGTGCCTACTCCCATAGCGATCGCGCATACCACGACGACCCATAGGGGAATCGTGAAGGTCGCAGTTGCTCCTCCAAGAAATAGGGCGAGCGCAAATACCCCAATGAATTTTTGGCCGTCATTCGAGCCGTGGCTGAATGCCATAAAACTCGAGGAAAGTATTTGGAGCCATCGGAATGTTGGCTTTGTGTGGCGGGGGGGAAATGGAGCGGCGATTTTTCGTACGATTTTTGTAAGGATATACGCGGCAAGTAGCCCAAGAAATGTAGAGAAGAAAAGTCCAATACCTACGTTCCGCCATCCATCCAAAAGTAGCACGCCGGGGCCAGCAGTGGCGACGCCCGCTCCAGCCAATGCGGCAACAAGAGCATGAGTTTCAGAGGTCGGGAGGCCGCGCCACCAGGCGACAAAACTCCATACGATAATTACGAACATTGCCGAACCTATGGTAATAAGGTCAATAACGCTGCTTTCGATGATTCCCTTGCCAATGATTTTTGCAACTGCGGTGCCGGCAAAGACACCGGCAATATTAAAGACAACCGCTAAGATAATCGCAAAGCGCAAAGGGAGCGTTCTTGTGGAGACCACGGTTGTAATAGCGTTTGGCGCGTCGGTAAAGCCGTTCATGAATTCCGCGCCAAGAACGAGGAGGAGAGTAATGATAAGCGCTATTTCCATATCTCGTTTTCCTAGGAGTACTTTCTTCGGAATGAAGCTAGGGTGTCCGAGATATCAACGCATCTGTCTGCCACATGTTCAAGATGCTGTACAACTTCTCCCCAGGTAATGTAAAGAATTGTTGCCCCAGGTTCATTTAGAGCACACTGGCATCGGCGCCTGGAAATTACATTCCGTATTGCGTCAGTACGGTTTTCTTGCTGATGGAATGGCACAACAACCCGGTCTTTGAAATCTCGCATACGTTTGACCTTTTTGAGATTTTGAAGGAGTCCCCTTGTTTTTTGCGTCATTTCGGAGAGTATCTCTGCCATTTCTGTCAGTTCCGGGTCAGGATCTTTGAGATGGTAGTTCGCAATACGGTCCGCGGCGCCCTGCAGATCGTCTATGATGTCATCAGCGTGGCCGACAAGCTTTATGAGATCCTCATGGTCTATAGAAAGAAATGTGATGTCATCAAGTATTTCGTGGATTTTTGCCACGATCTGATCGGCATTATGTTCTATACTACGGAGCCGCTCAGCTTCAGATTCTGCGTTGCCAAAATAATTGACGAGATTCAAAAATGCCTGACCAGCCCATTCCACAGTTAGTCCCAATTGGCCAATCAGCTCAAAAAGCTTGTCCTCTTGCCCTTTTTGCCCTTTGAATAAAAACTCTAACTTTCCCATCCTTTCCTCCACCGTACTTTTTATGTTATTCCATTTACAAAGTGCACTGTTCATATAAGCACGGTTTTCTCTTTTGGTCAAATTGACTATGACATAGATTTTGTCTATTGTACAAAAAGGAGCCCTCATAGCTCAACGGATAGAGCAGTCCCGTCCTAGTTTGTATATTTTTGTTCGTTGTAGTATAATAAGGCTATGGGGAAACCTATTGCCAAATCACAAATTGAGCGTATCGTATTTTTGAGAGAGCGTGGCCACAGCCTTCCTGAAATACGACAAATAACGAAACATTCTAATGGTACAGTATTTAAGTATATTCAAGGAGTAAAGATTTTGCCAGAATTCCGTGAAATCTGGAAAGGCAAAAGAAAGTCCAGCATCGCGAGAATGATCGAAGAACAAAAGAGGGCCTTATTGCAAGCGAAGGACTTGCTCAGAAACTTGAATAGGAAAGAAAAAATAATCATTGCGGCATGTTTATATTGGGCAGAGGGCGCGAAGCGTGATTTTAGTTTATCTAACACAGATCCAAATTTAATAAAGGTTTTCGTCGAGTGTTTAGGCGTTCTAGGTGTTAGGAAAAGCGACTTGCGTATAACCGTTCGGATTTACGAAGATTTGGACCTGCCGCCCGCTGTTCGTTTTTGGGCTAAAGTCGTTGGCGTACCAAAAAAGCAAGTTATCAATGTCAACGTGTTAAAGGGGAAAAAGAAAGGTAAATTGAAATACGGAATGTGCCGCGTTAGAGTAACAAAAGGTGGGTATTTATTAAAGTTTCTACGTAGCATTACAGATTTGATATACGAAAATATTATAAGCCCCTATAGTTCAACGGATAGAATAGGACATTCCTAAAGTCTTGATGCAGGTTCGACTCCTGCTGGGGGCACCAAAATCTGACTTTCAGAAAATTGACCGACTTTTTCGTTGGCGGCGCAAAGCGCCGTCCACTGATTTTGTGGGGGGAATGCAATGCTTTTCGGCGCGCTGACGCGCGCCTCTCTGCCCGCCAAGACGAGG
>JBASTI010000094.1:0-2549 GCA_049274815.1 Candidatus Spechtbacterales bacterium
AGAAAGCGACAAAATAAAATCCACAAAAGACGAGTAGCAAAACTCGTCTTTTTTAATAAATTATGAGCGTCAATTTTTTATTGCCTGCGAGCCCCTGCATATTTCTGGTGAAACTGCCGCGTGGGGCGCCTGTGTGGACGCACTTCTTGTATAAGTGGGCGATCTTGCGGAAGCTCCGGGGCATGCGATATTGGGATGCTTCGTCTGATCAAACGCTCAATGCGATGTATTTCGCCCCGCTGTTCGGGCGTCACAAATGATATCGCGTGCCCTCCCGCGCCGGCGCGAGCCGTGCGTCCAATCCTATGCACATAATCTCCTGGGTCATTTGGCATATCAAAGTTCACCACAAGCCCGATCCCAACTACATCGATACCCCGCGAAGCAATATCTGTGGCAACAAGCACGCGATACTTCCCAGATTTGAATCCATCAAGCGCTTCACGTCGTTGAGCAAGAGTTCGATTTGAGTGAATCTCGGCGGCGTTATGCCCCATTGCGCGAATTCTCCGCACAAGTCTTTTCGCCCCATGTTTTGTCCTTGTAAAAATGAGCGTTGAGACTAGATGCTGATCAAGCAGCTTATCTAGAAGCCGATTCTTGTTCTCCTTATGAATTACAAAAATTTCCTGCGTTACACGCTCGACTGTGGTTCCCGAGGGGGCGACCTCCACTCGGATTGGCAACTTCATGTGCGCTGTCGCGATTTTCATTATTCCCGCGGGCATCGTCGCGGAAAAAAGCATTGTCTGGCGATCTTTAGGTATGGCACGAAGTATTTTTTCGATTTGTGGCGCAAACCCCATATCAAGCATACGATCAGCTTCATCAAGAACGACAATACGCACGCTATCAAGTTGGAAACTTTTCTTATTAATGTGATCAATGAGCCTACCGGGTGTTGCGACAATGACATGCGGATTTCTTGCAAGCGCTCTTGTTTGTGCCCTCAATTCAGCGCCGCCGATCAAGACCGCAGTCCTAAGATTGATACTCTTACTAATTTGTCTTAGCGCTTCGTCAACCTGAATGGCAAGCTCGCGCGTCGGCAGTATCACAAGACCCCGACCCTTAATTTGGGCCAGTCGCTGGATCATTGGGATCCCGAAGGCGAATGTTTTTCCGGTGCCGGTCTGCGCTATGCCAACAACGTCCTTGCCCGCGAGCGCGACAGGGATTGCCTGTCGCTGAATTGGAGTAGGGGTCACATGCCCGATCCTACCCAGGGCCTCAATCAGGCTAGGCGCGATACCCAGTCCCGAGAAACCAGACACCACGGAATGAGCGCTATGCTTTGCGTTTTCTTTTATTTCGTTTTCCATGATTAATAAACAAGTAATTGCGTGTCCTTACGGGACACAAATTAAAAATGGTTGAAATCGAATTTCAGCCATTTTAAAAAAGCTAATTAGTTCATGCCCCTTTTTTCTTCCGCGGAGAGGGATGTAAGCCACACAATAAAGGGTCTTCGCAGTTTATCAATGGACCAGTCATTGCTCTTAAATAACCCTGATTTTTCTATTCTAAAACGCGAAAGCATTCCTACCGTAACTTGCAGATTGGGAGGTGCTAACCTATTATGCTCTAATAAAAATTGCTGCTTACTACTCATGTCATCATACTACCATTCCCACCCAAAAAAAGCAACACCCACATCCTCCCCCTTGACAATATAAGTCAAGCGACTATAATAAAAGTATCACCAATGGAAAGTCAGCCCCTCGAGGTCCCGTCCTTGCGGGGCCCTTTCTTTTTATAAGCGAGTTTGCGCTTCAGATCATTCATATAGCGCAAATGTGGACGAAATATCTTCCACTTCAAAAGTGCGGAGAATTTGGAACGATTCGGAATCAAAACATTTTTTAGCTTTCCTTTCTCCAACAAATATTTCACTAGACAATAAAAATCTCCGTCGCCGGTAACAATGATCGCCTTGTCATAATTTGGATACTGAAGCATTGCTTCCAAAACAAGCTCCGCGTCACAGTTGCCCTTAGTTGTCCCATTTTTATAGATGAGCGTTGGTTTGAAAACGCAGATAAAACCGGCGTCTTGGAGAGCGGCATACAAATCATTGTTTTCGCTTACAAAACCTATAAACAGAAAGGCCTTTGTGACGCCGTACTTTTCCTTAAGATGTACGCGGAAACGCCTAAAATCCAGCCTCCACCCGAGCTCTCGAATACTTAAATTGAGGTTCTGGCTGTCTATGAACGCGTAATTGTTTTCTGTTTTTTTCATATTTAATAAATCACGAAAGCGGCTGCGGGGATTAACCAATGTTTAACATTAAATGTTAAACATAATTACTACTCTTCACTTCTTATATTCAACACCTCTTGTCGTTCCTTGCCCCTCAAGTCGCGGATGGCGTAAAGGGTAATGGTTGCTGTGACACCAGCTCTCCTAATCTTCTTTACATAGTCCAGCACTTTTTGTTTATTGCCCCGCATTGTGTCCTTCAGTGCCCAGCCGACAGCTTTTTGCACTAAATCTTCTTTGTCCCAGACAAGGTTTTCACAAAGTTCTAATGCTTCTTTTGTGAACCT
>JBASTI010000095.1:0-18537 GCA_049274815.1 Candidatus Spechtbacterales bacterium
ATTATGATTTGCTCTTGCATACTTATTTATTAACCTTAAAATCCACAACCCGCAACATTAGCTCCCTGTTGCCGTTCCACTCATCAATGGCGAGATTGAAAAGAATATCCATGCTCTCGCCAAGGGATAATTCCTCAAATCTATTTCCCAGGGAAAAGCCCATGGCCTTGCGTTTTGTGCCTGAAATATCCAGCAAAAATCGCAAATGCTTCTTGCCGTTGCCATTTCCATTATCCTTGCCTATTTTATCGAGGTTTAAAATTTTAACCCCCCGCAGTAAGAAAATCGGCTCTTTGTTTGCCTCACCGAAGGGCTCAAAGCGCTCCAGTTCCTCGTATACTTGCCAAGAAATATCTTCTGGACTCGCTTCGGCGCAGTATTCTGTTTTTTTCACGAAATCCTCTTTTTTGAGATTTTCCTTTGCGAATTCTTCGATACGCTTCTTCATCTCTCCAAGTTTATCTTGGGAAACTGTAAATCCCCCAGCCGCGGGATGTCCTCCAAAATTAACAAGCAAATCTTTAACCGATTCAAAGGCATGCACGACATGAAATCCTAAAATCGTACGCACGCTGCCTGCCGCGTTATTGTCGTCTTTAATCTGATAGATGAAGGCGGGCTTGTGGTATTTATCCGCTAGGCGCCCGGCCACAATGCCGAGCACCCCGATTGGCCAATTTTTATCTCCCTCAAATATCACTGGGGACTTATCTATCTCAAGGCGCTTTTCCGCCTCTTTAAGTATATTACCTACAAGCTGCTGGCGCTCACGATTGCGTTCGTCTATTTGACGAGCAAAACTAAGAGCTTCGTCGTATGATGTTGCATTCAGCAACGCAAAAGCGGTATTTGCGTGATCCATACGGCCGGCTGCGTTTAACCGCGGCCCCAATATAAATCCCAAAGTCCATGGCCGAAGATTTGTTGATAGAGAATCCTGATTGTATGTCGCCTTTATTCCGGAAACTTCCATAAGCGCTTTAAGGCCAAGCCGTTCTGTCTGCGCCAGCACAAAAAGACCATATTTCACAAGCGTCCTATTTTCCCCAAGAAGCGGCATCACATCCGTTACTGTCGCGAGCGCTACCAAGTCCAAAAACCACTTCTCCTCGCCTTCAGGAATATCGGCTTTTTTATAAAGCGCGCAGGCAATCTTGAAAGCGACCGCGGCGCCGCAAAGGTCTTTAAAAGGATACTTGTCGTCCTCCTGATGCGGATTTACAAACGCGTATGCTTCCGGGGGATTATCTATTACCCGGTGGTGATCCGTTACGATAACATCAATACCTTTTTTGTTCGCAAGCTTAATCGGCTCAAAACTTGTGGTGCCGCAGTCCACCGTGATAATAAGATTATATTTTTCTTTGCCGAATTGCTTCACCGCCTGTACGTTTAATCCGTACCCCTCTTTTTCTCTGTCCGGAAGGTAAACGGCTAAATTATCCTTAATAAATCCAATCCTCTTGAGGGCGTTATATATGATAGTAGCGCCGCTAACGCCATCCGAATCGTAATCGCCATAAACCATAACCCTTTCTTTTTCCTTGAGCGCCTTAAAAATTCTCTCCACTGCCTTATCGGCATCTTTCAGTAAAAATGGATCGTGGAGATCTTGCGAATAATCAGGATTAAAAAATTCGTCAATTTCTTTTTGATTTTGCAATCCTCTCTGCCAAAGCAATTGCCTTGTTACAGCAGAAAATTCGGGGAACTGTTCCCCGAATTCCTTGGGCGCTTGTTCTTTTTGCTGCCATTGTTTTTTCATTTCAGGGCCTCTATGCCCGGTAGCGTCCCATTTGCCAAAAAATCCAGCATCGCGCCGCCGCCGGTGGAAACAAAACTAATCTTATCCATAATACCGAGCTCTTCTAAAATAAGATATGTATCTCCCCCGCCGACAACAGTGAATGTGCCGCCGCTTACACCCGCAAGCTCGCGCGCGATACGGTGCGTACCCTCCCGAAACGCTTTGTTTTCTATGTATCCCATTGGCCCATTCCAGATAACGGTTTTTGATTTACGAATAACATTTGAAAAAAGTTCTTGGGTATCCGGACCGATATCCAAAATAATCTCGTCGTCCTCAACGCTACCGGCGCCCTTTATCTCAATACCATCCGCTGATTCTTTATCTCTTGCAACTTTCACGTCCACTGGCAGATGAAGGCGGGTGTCTGTAAACTTGATATTTTTAATGTTATCCGTGACGCCTTCCTCAACCAAAGATTTACCCACCGCGATCCCCTCTGCCTTGAGGGCGGTGTTCGCAAGCGCGCCCCCGAGGCAGATGTTGTCTGCTATATCCAAAAACTTTTCTAGTACTTTTATTTTTGTTGAAATTTTGGCTCCTCCCATGAGTATGCTAAGAGGCCTTTTAGGATTTGTGAGAACCGATGATAACACGCCCACCTCCTTTTCCACAAGAAGACCCGCGTATGAAGGCAAAAACTTTGGTATGCCCGCAATGGAAGCATGCTCCCTGTGCATAACCCCGAACGCATCCTGCACGAATATATCAGCGAGCGATGAAAGGTCCCGGGCAAACTTCTCGTCATTTTCCTCTTCCTCTTTATAGAAACGCAAGTTTTCTAAAACAATAATCCGGCACTGCGAATTTTCAATTTTTGTTTTTACTTCGTTGCCGACACAATCGTAAATAAATTCAACCGGGATGGATAAAAGCCGCGATAAGTGATCCCTCACCGGAGCGAGAGAGTAAGCGCCGTTGTTGCCGTTGGGGCGCCCGAAATGACTTATTATCAAAACTTTTTTTGCTCCACTTGAAACAAGATACTGAATCGTGGGGAGAACGGCGCGCATACGAAAATCTTCGCTAACTTTTCCGTCCTCAATCGTCACATTAAAATCCACCCGAAGCAAAACAATTTTGCTTTTAATATCGGCATCTTTAAGGGTTTTCATATTACGCTTTTTACCATGGAAATAAACTCCTCCGCGTCTATGCTTGCCCCCCCTATCAAAAGTCCGTCTGCCTGCCCTTCTTTTATAAAAAGAGCGGCATTTTTTCTGTTTGTGCTTCCTCCATATAAAACCCTAATCTTATCGGCTTCTTTTCTGTTGTATAAATTGCTTATAATTTTTCGTATGAAGATCTTCGCGGACAATACATCGTCTGGGGTCGCGGCGTTTCCTGTGCCGATTGCCCAGACCGGCTCGTATGCCACTGTTATATTTTGAATCTGCGCCTTTTTTATGCCCATAAGGGCGGCGACTAGCTGTTCTTTTAGTCGGGGGTCAAGCTCATTGGTCCAGTGCCCCCTGGAATCAAAGGTATCGCGCGTATCTTCGCCGATGCAAAGTACAACCTTGAGTCCGGCTTTGATCGCCGCCTTGATTTTTTTATTTATAATTTCGTTTGTCTCGCCGAAATATTGTTTCCGCTCGGAATGGCCGATTATTACATATTCACATCCGACGTCTTTGAGCATTGCCGGAGAAACCGCGCCGGTGTAGGCGCCTTTTTGCTCAAAATGACAGTCCTGCGCCCCCAATTTTACAATTGACACCCCAATATTAACAGCGGACAAGTACGGAAACGGGGGGCACAAAACAACTTCAGCATTTTTCATGCCGCGTATTCCCTGATGAACCGCACGGGAAAGCCGTTCTGCTTCCCTAGCAGAATTTGGATTCATTTTCCAGTTGGCAACTATTAATAATTTATTCATGATATTATAACTCACCCCCTAACCCCCTCTCTTACGTTAAGAGAGGGGGACTCCTAAAACGTTGTGCCGCGTTCCCTCTCTTAAGGTAAGAGAGGGCTAGGGTGAGTTATGAATTTTAATATGTCTCCATACCCACCATCCCGCCCCCATAACAATCAAAGCCGCGATTGCCCAGTCAAATTTTCTAAAATATACTTCGAGGCGCGTCCAGTTTTCTCCCATTATAACACCGGCATACGTAAGAAAGTAGCTCCAAATCAGTGATCCGGTAAAAGTGTACGCTGAAAACTTAAAAACATTCATACGCGCAATTCCTGCTGGAAAAGAAATAAAAGTCCGCGCGATTGGAAGCATACGCGAAGCAAATACTATTATCGTTCCATATTTTTGAAACCAACGGTCAGCAAGATCTATGTCACTCCCACTGATAAATAAAAATTTGCCGTATTTTTCGAGCACACGCCTCCCGCCAAAATATCCCAAATAATAAGATAGGATTGAGCCAGCCAAATTGCCGAGTGCTCCCCAAAATACAACCTGCAAAAGATTGAGTTTCCCTTGAAAAACCAAATATCCTGAAAAAGGCATGATGATTTCAGAGGGCACTGGAATATTCGCGCTCTCAAGCGCCATAAGAAATGCGATACCGGCATAGCCCGTATTTTCTATAGCAGAAATTATAAAACTAGAAAGCCATTCTAGAATAAATTCCATGGTTTACCCTTGCAATATCTCCGCCGCCCTCTCTGGCTCTACGGTTGAAATTTCAATACCCGTCCCCATTTCGAATCCCGCGCCTATCTCTGTCTTCGGAAGAATCTCAAAATGCCAATGGTATTGAGATTTTGTTGTGCGATCTACGGGGGCTGTGTGCAGATAAAAATTGTACGGAGGATTTTCAAGATTTTTACAAAAACTCTTTAGAACTTCCTGAAAAATTTCGGAAAGTGAGGAAATTCCCGTATCGTCCGTCTCTTCAAAATACGCGGAGTGCTCATTTGGAAAAACGCGCACCTCGTACGTGTCGCGGGAAATAAACGGGCAGATCGCGATAAAATCTTTATTTTCAAATACGATGCGCTTTTTGTCCTCTCTCTCAAACTCAAGCATCGCGCAATGCACGCATTTTCCATGTTTTTTATAAAATACATTGGAACCGCTTAAACTCCGCCGAATGTCGGAGGGAAGTATGGGAATTGCCACAAGCTGGGAGTGGGGGTGCGTGAGCGAGGCGCCGGCACTCCGCCCGTGATTGTGAAAAATAGAAATATACTTTACGCACTCTTCTTTTTTCAAAAATAGGTATCTTTCTTTATACGCGCGCATAACTTCAATTACTTTTTCTGTCGGAAGAAGCGCGAGGTGCTTCACATGGTCGCGCGTAATTATCACCTCATGATATCCAAGGCCATCCTGCACGGAGTATGGGCCGACTTTTGATATAGTCGGGCATCCTTCACCAAAAAACGCGGGGTATTTATTTGGTATAACCTGAAGTGACCAGTCCTCGCCATTTCTATATACCAAAACAGGATCGGCATTCCCAGAATCTTTTGGGTCCTCAAAAGGACACGTATCAATGGGGTCCTCTATTTCTTTCTCTCGCCTCTCCGCTCTGGGCCTCCCTCCTCTTCCTTTCGCAACCGCAATCCAATTGCCGGTAACGAGGTCCCTTCGCAATTCTGAAACCGGTATGTTTTTATTTTGCTTTTTTGATTCCATACCTATTCCTCCACAAATTCCACCTTACTATAAACAACTCCCGAAAAGTGTTGAGATATCCTGTCAGCTTGACGTGACTGCGGGGATCGTTTTGCCAGTAGACAGGTATTATTCCTATTTTGTAATTCAACCGTTTCGCGATTGCCAGAATCTCTATATCAAATCCCCAACGGTTGATGCGGAGGCGCGGAAAGATATCATTTACTGCTTTTTCGGAAAAACCCTTGAACCCGCATTGGGTGTCCCAAATTCCCCGGACCGCGACAAGTTGTATTAGTAGATTGCCGATGTTCCCAACGAGGCGCCTCTGAAACGGCTGACGCACTGCTTGAGCAGCCCCCTTCACGTCTTTTGAATCGCGCGTGCCGATAACAATGTCATATCCTTTCTCAAAAAGAGGCCACATTTTTTCCACGTGATCCAAGCTGGTGGAGTTGTCGGCATCCATAAAAATTCTGTATTTCCCTCGCGCCGCCATAAGCCCCTGCCGCACCACCGCCCCCTTGCCTTTATTCTCTAAATTATCAACGACTTCAAGATTTTTTACAAGCTGCTTATACTTATGCGCGACAGTCGCTGTCTTATCCGTGGAACCATCGCTGACAACTAAAATCTCGTAGTTATATTTTTGGATAGATAGATATTTATCTGCCGCAAGAAGTGTGGCGCCAATGCGCTTTTCTTCGTTGTATGCTGGAATTACAACAGACAAATAAATTTCCCTTTGTTTCATCGGCATTGATTATAGTATAACACACAAAAAAAACAAAAACGGCTCATCGCGTTGAGTCGTTTAACGGATAGAGGTCAACACCTCGCACCCATCCTTTGTCACCACGACAGTATACTCAAAGTGGGCGGAGAGGGAGTTGTCTTTGGTTACCCAACTTTGGTTGTCTTGCGAGATTACAACTTCGAAAGAGCCGGCGGTGACCATCGGCTCAATTGCTAATACCATACCCTCCTTAAGCACATCGCCTTTGTGCCTTTTGCCATAATTTTGAACCTGCGGCTCTTCGTGAAGCTCTTTACCTATGCCGTGGCCGCAAAGGTCGCGTACAACCTCGTAGCCATGCGACTCCACCCAACGTTGAATGGTATTTCCGATGTCGCCCGTTGTGCTTCCGGGATGAACTTTTTTAAGGCCCTGTCGAAGCGCGCGCTTTGTGACATCAATAAGCCGCCGAGCTTCGTCTGAAATGTTGCCGACAGGTACAGTTACGGCAAGGTCCGAATAGTATCCTTTGTGAATAACGCCAAAATCCAACCCCAAAATATCCCCGTTTTGGAGTTTATAATCCGACGGCAGACCGTGCACAACTACACTATTTACCGAAGCGCAAAGTACGGCAGGATACAACTCGCCATTTTTTCCGCTCGGCTGGCCGCGGAATGCCGGTTCAACTCCATATGAAATTATAAGCTCCTCCGCGAGCTTATCGAGTTCCCTGGTCGTAACACCCGGCGCGACTCGTTCTTCCACTTTCTTTAGTATCTCTGCGGCAATCCGCCCACTTTCGCGCATAATCGATATTTCTTCTTGAGTCTTGATTAATGTCATGTTTTGATGTATATATTATAACAGTTCCAAGGGCTTGAAGGAGACATAAAATGTTCATTAAAAAAGGGCTAACTGGCTTTGCGCGCTTGGTTCTCAAAAAAATTACCGCGCATATAATGGGTAGAATTGGCGTGGCCCTGATTATTGCGGTACCATTCCTAATAGTCTACTTGATATTAAAATGGGTAGCAAAACTCGCGGATAATCTCTTCGGGCCTCTAAAGGATACAATTCCTTTTGTAAATGATGTTCCGGGAATCGGGCTCGTTCTACTTGCTATTATACTGTATTCCCTCGGAGTAATAACAATACTTGCTACTGGCAAAAAAATTGTATACTTCCTTCAAAAAATTACGCTTGGAATCCCTCTTATTCGAAGCATATATAAGCCGTCCAAAGACTTTGTTGAACTATTTTCGCAAGATACGAAAGGCCTGGTAGTAGGAACATATCTTATGGGAAAGTTTGCTCTGGGAATCTACGCTAGCGATACAATTGCCGAAGATATCCATGGCAATAAAGAACCCTCTATAAACTTCTATTACCCCACTTCTCCCACTCCTAATTCCGGATTTGTCCTTATAGTCCCGAAAAAAGAAGTAGATAAAATATTCATATACAACAAATCTGGGACAATAGTGCCCATGCCCATTGATATTTTGATGACACACTGCATATCATGCGGTACCTCAAGTTTTCCCGAATACATAAGAAGGCCGCTAGTTGAGCCTAATAATTAATTACCCCGCTTTCTTCAGCGGGGTTTTTTGTTTTCACTGTCCCAGTGCCTTTAGCATATCACTATGCACATCCATAATGCTCTGCTCGCCGTTTATAACCGTTAATCTGTCAAGCGCTTTGTAATATTTCACTACCTCCACCACTTTTTCCTCGTAATAGTTCATCCTGCCGGTGATTGCTTTATTGGTATCATCAACTCTTCCGCGTGCCTCAAGGCGCCCGAAGGCCTCTTTGTGAGATATATCAATTAGGATAAAACGGCTCGCGTTAATGCGCCCTAAGAATTCCAAAAATGCGTCCAGGCTTTTTGCCTCGGGCAAGCGCCTCGGAAAACCATCAGCTAAAAGTCCTTGTTCCTCTTTAAGGTTATAAGCCAAATTATGCATCCACATTGTTGTGGCAAGATCGTCCATAGGCAAACCGCCCTCGTCTAAAATTTTTTTTACGCGTTTGCCTGAGTCGCTGTCTGATTTAGCTAAATCGCGAAAAAGATCGCCCGTTGCTAAATAATAAAAGTGGCTAAACTTTTTAGTCAAAAGCTCGGCCTGTGTTCCTTTCCCGGATCCCGAACGGCCAATAAGAATTACATTGAAAGGTTTTGTCATATCTTATTTAACGCCTGCTTTATATCATAAATTATATCCTCCGGGTCTTCAAGGCCTATGGACATACGGATCATTGTGTCTGAAATGCCGACTTTTTTCAAATCTTTTGCCGGAAGCTGTTGATGGGTAGTTGAGGCGGGATGAATCGCAAGTGTTTTGTTATCGCCCAAATTGGCGACGTGGGAAACAAGTTTTAAAGATTCTATAAAACGCGTGCCGTTTTTGCGAGTGCCTTTTACCTCAAATGCCATAAGGGAACTTGCCCTGCCACGCATCTCTTTATCCACTAATTTTTTAAAGGGGGAACTATCAAGACCGGGGTAATAAACTCTTTTTATTTTTGGATGCGCTTCGAGAAACTCGGCAACTCTCAAGGCATTTTGAGAGTGCGCCTCCATTCTGTATGAAAGTGTCTCAAGGCCCAAAATAAAAAGCCAGGCGTTAAAGGGCGCCAAACTTGGACCAATATCACGATACACGCCTTGGCGGATTTCATCCATCAACTTTTTCTTGCCAAGGATAATTCCACCAAGCGCGGTGCCATTGCCACAGATATATTTTGTCGCGGAGTGCGCAACAATATCGGCTCCGAGTCGAATCGGCTGCTGAAGCGCGGGGGTCGCGATAGTAGAATCAACAACCAGCGGCAGTTTGTATTTGTGCGCCAACTCCGAGAGCAAGGCAATATCAAACACTTCCATCTGGGGATTTGAAGGCGTCTCAACAAAAAGAAATTTTGTCTTTTTAGTGATTGCTGATTGCCACGATTTGATATCGTGCGGATTTTTTACGAATCTGACTTTAATTCCAAAACGCGGCAAAGTATCGTTGAACAAATGAAATGTCCCGCCGTAAACCCTGTCCGAACTCACAACCTCTTCGCCCCTGCTTGCCAAGTGCGCGCTTACCATAAAAATTGCCGCCATCCCCGAAGAGGTGCCGAGGCCCGCCTCGGCCCCCTCAAGCTCCGCCATCCTCTTCTCAAAAACGTCTACAGTCGGATTATTGATCCGACTGTAGATAAAGCCCTCCTCTCTTCCCAGAAAAAGATCCGCCGCGTGTTTTGTGTCGCGGAAAAGATGAGCAACACTCTGATACAAGGGCACTGCCCTCGAAAAATCATTGCCGCCCGGCTTATATCCCGCATGTAAAGCTTTAGTTTTAAATTTAGAACCCCTCATATTCTCGCATTACTAACTGCGCCTCAACTTGGCGCATTGTTTCAAGGACCACAGAAACTACTATCAAGATAGATGTTCCGCCTATAAGAAAACTAAATGCAGCGACTCCGGTTCCCCCCTGTATAATGGATGGCAGTACGGCTATAAATCCAAGGAAAATAGCGCCGATAAGCAGGGTTCTATTTAATATGTAATACAAATGCTTGGATGTTGGCTTGCCGGGCCTCAGCCCTGGCACAAATCCTCCCTGTTTTTGCAGATTATTCGCGATATTATCCGGGTTAAAAGTAACCGCCGTATAGAAATAAGTAAATAATACAACAAGAAAGAAGTAGAATGCGCCGTAAACCCAAGTATTTGAGGAAAAGGCATTAAGAAGATTTGCTATTTTAATAGCCCAAGTGGCGGTCGAAGCGCCCATAAAGTTTGCGATCATTCCCGGGAAAAGCATTATAGAGAGCGCGAAAATTATAGGAATTACTCCGGCGGGATTAAGGCTTAGCGGCAAAAACGTAGAAACTCCCCCATACACCCGGCCGCCCCTCACGCGCTTTGCGTAAGAGACCGGGATATTTCGCCTCGCTTCATTCACCGTAATAACACCGGCAATAATCACAATCGCGAGCACAAAGAACGCGATAATGGTTGGCAACTGATCCACGGTAAATGTAACAATGACTTGACGTATAGAGAGCGGAACCGCGGCAACAATACCCGCGAAAATCATCAAGGATATTCCGTTGCCTATACCTTTTTCTGAAATAAGCTCTCCAAGCCACATTAAAAACACTGCGCCCGCGGTAACTGTAAGAATAGTTATCAGCAATTCAAATCCTCCCATAGGATTTATCACATTCTGCCTCGTAAGAAGCGTTATAAATCCGAATCCCTGAAGCGCGGCAAGAGGGACAGTAAGCATTCTTCCATATTGATTAAATTTCTGCCTGCCCTGTTCGCCCGATTCCTGATAAATCTCTTTTAGCTTTGGGAAAACCATTGTCATTAGCTGCAAAATAATTGTTGCCGTAATGAACGGCCCAAGGCCCAGCATAACTATAGAAAGCTGCTCAAGCGCTCCACCTGAAAAAATATTCAAAAGGCCAAATACCTGGTTGCTCCCGAAAAATGCGTCGAGCCGCTCTTGATCCACACCGGGAATCGGCAAATTGGCCGCCAAGCGAAAAATGCCGAAAATCATCAGGACAAATAAAATCTTATTTCTTAATTCGCGAATTTTAAATAAAAGAAGTATTTTGGAAAACACAGTAAAATTAATTTAATTTCTTAACTTTTTTTGACATCTGGACCCCCGTAAATACCAGCTTCTTTGTCAGCTCGCCTCTTCCCAATATCTTTACATTTGGAGTCTTCCCCTTTATTCTACGCACTAATTTCTTTTCAAGCAAACTTTTGGGAGACACAATCTCGCCCTCATTAAAACTTTTGTCCAAAATATCAAGGTTCACTACTTGATAGAAAACTCTAAACTCCTTCACTCCTTGCTTTTTATAACGTGCAGCAGGCACCCCGCGGAGCTTGGGAATTTTGCGTATCAAATCTAAAATCTCAGGTCGCCTACTCGAGCCCGATCTTGCGTTCTGGCCTTTCATGCCACGGCCACAATAAGTCCCTCGCTTGCCCCCCCGTCCAACCCGTCTATGGATTTTTTGTTTTTGCTTTTGTAGTTGATGTGCCTGCATTTTCTTTCTTTTTCCTAATTTTAGGGAAACTTTTTGGGTTCCCTCCAACTATTCCTCCAACTGTTTCTCCAGCCAGAGGCTGATCCGCCTGCCTGCTCGCCTCGCTGAAGCTTCGGCGAAGCGGGCCAGCAAGCAGGCCTCTGGCGGATAATTTTTTCGACGTTTTTATTTTCTTCAATGCTTCTATTGCTGCCCTCGCGTTGTTAAGCTTGTTGCCGCTTCTGGATAAAATCTTAGCCACTATGTCCTTAAAACCCGCGAGGTCGCATACACTGCGCACCGCTCCGCCCGCCCTTATACCGACTCCCTCTTTTGCTGGTTTAAGATATACTACAGAACTTCCAGATTTTCCTCGCACTTCGTGGGGGATTGTTCCTTTTTCCGTGATTGAAACTTGTATCATAGTCTTTTTCGCGTCGTAAACTGCCTTTTCAACTGCGAATCGCACATCTTTTCCCTTCCTTACGCCCACCCCAACTTTGCCGGCCCTGTCTCCAACTACCACAACGGCGCGGAAGCTGAACCGCCTGCCTCCGGCTGTCACTCGCGCCACTCGCGCTATATCCAAAAGCTTCTGCCCATAATCTTGAGCTTGTTTCGATCGCTCCTGTGGCCTGGCATTTTTTGATTGTCTTGATTTGCTAACCATGGTTTATAAATTAAAAATTTAGAATATGAGCCCCCCCTCTCTTGCCCCCTCTGCCACCGCCCTTACCCTTCCGTGATACTTATACCCTCCTCTATCAAATAAAACTTTTTCTATATTTTTCTCTTTTGCCGCTTCGGCAATTTTCTTACCCAATTCACGGGCTCCCTTAACGGTATTTACGCCCCTTATTGAAAAAATCGTGCACGACCCCTTTTTATCATCAATAAACTGCACGTACATATATTTATTTGAACGAAATACGCAAAGGCGGGGGATTTTAGCTGTACCCTTAATCTTTGCGCGAACACGACGATGTCTTATTTTTCTTTGTTGCTGTTTTGCTAACATATTATATAAAAAGTTTTTACACGGTGGCTGCTTTCTTTCCTGTCTTTCTCCGGATATGCTCACCCCTATAACGTATACCTTTCCCCTTGTATGGTTCCGGCTTCTTAAGCGACCTCAACTTTGCGGAAACCTGGCCCACGAGGCCCTTATCAATGCCCGAAACTTCGATGACATTCCCCTCTACAGTGATCAAAATATTTTCGGGGATCGGAAATTCTACGGGATGAGAAAACCCAATATGCATAATAAGATTTTTGCCCTGCACTTGAGCCTTATAGCCAACACCCTCTATATCCAATTTTTTTGCGTACCCGGAGATCACACCCAGAAACATATTAGAAATAAGGGCGCGCGTGAGCCCCCATAGGGCCGCGGAATTTTTTTCCGGCTTATTGGGCTTTACCAAAAGAACTCCATCTTTTTTTTCAACATCTATTAAAGGATGAATGTCCAGGCCTAGTTCGCCTTTTGGCCCCTTAACTAAAATATGGCCGTCTTTAAGGGCAACCTCTACATTATCGGGAATTTTTATCGGTTGTTTGCCAATCCTGCTCATAGAACTTTGCAAAGTATCTCTCCTCCTACTTTTTGCTTACGAGCTTCCTTGCCAGTCATAATTCCATTTGGCGTAGAAACTATTGCCAAGCCATAGCCCTGCTCGATAATAGGCATCTCTTTGTATCCCGCGTATATTCGCTTTCCCAGCTTGCTTATTCTTTGTATATCGCGGATTACCGGCGCTCCGTCGCTCTCGTATGCTAGCTCAACTATAATCCATGACTTTTCGCCCCGCTTTTTAATCTCAAAATTTTTGACCCTCCTCTCTTTCTTTAAAATCTCCGCAATTCCAAAATTCACCCTGGAATAAGGGGCCTTCACAGTCGCGTGTTTCGCTAACTGCGCATTCCTTATTATTGTTAACATGTCAGCTGTTAAATCCATATTATTACCATGAGGATTTCCGTACGCCCGGTATATCCCCGCAATTTGCCAATTCGCGAAAGCAAATCCTGCACAAATTGAATTTGCGCATATACCCATGCCTTCTGCCACACCTGAAACAGCGGCGGATAACTCGAGTCTGAAACTTTGGCTTCTTTTTTGCTTTTGCGATTAACGACTTCTTTGCCATAATTTATTTTTGAAAAGGCATTCCTAACTGCCTCAAAAGCTCGGTACCCTCCTCCCTGTTTCTTGCGCTTGTAACTATCGTAACTTCCATTCCCCACATTTGCCTAACCTTATCATGCGGAATTTCCGGAAAAATAATTTGCTCGCCAAGCCCAACGGTCATATTCCCGGTCTCATCAACAGACCCCGCTCTAAAACCGCGAAAATCTCGGGACCGGGGAAAGGCAATGCTTATAAGACGGGTCAAAAAATCGTACATTTTCTTTCCCCGCAAAGTAACGCGTACGCCCGCTATCATACCCGCTCTTAACTTAAACCCTGCAATTGATTTTTTTGCCCGAACAATCTGCGGCTTTTGACCTACGATAAGCGCAAGCTCTGAAATAATATCTCGTATAAGATCTTCGTCGCCCTGCGTCACTTCCTTGCCTTTGCGCGCGTTTATCATTTTTGCCACTCCGGAATTTACGACAATCTTTTTTAGTTTTGGAACAGCGTAAATATTTTTATACCCAAATTTCTTCTGCATTACGCGGACCGTTTCCTTATTATATTTTTCCTCTAAAGTAATCATATTTCTTCTCCGCATTTTTTACATACCCTATATTTCTTTTCCGCGGTTATCTTATAGCCAACCCGCGCGGGCTTCGCGCATTTAGTACAAATAACCTTTGCGTTAGACGCGTCAATTGGAGTGGCCACTTGGACAATCTCGCCCTTCTGTCCCTGTCGCCTTGGCCTTCTGTGCTTTTTGTGCATATTCATGCCTTCTACCATAATTTTGCCTTCGCCTCTAAAAACTTCCAAAATTCTTCCCTTCCGGCCGCGATCTTTTCCTGAAATTATTAATACATTGTCGTTCTTTTTGAGCTTCATAGTAATTCTTGCGCCAATGACGCTATCTTATCAAACCCCTTTTCTTTAATCTCACGCGGAATAGGCCCAAAGATACGTCCGCCTTTTGGCTCTTTTCCATCAAGAATAACGGCGGCGTTATCATCGAATCTCACATATGAGCCATCGGCCCTCCGATACGGCTTCTTTTGTCTTACAACAAGGGCTCTTACAACCTCGTGATTTTTTACAATTCGTCTTGGTTCGGCATCTTTCACTGACGCGACAATAATATCTCCGATTTGCGCGTAGCGCCTACGACTTCCTCCAAGTACCTTAAAACACTGGATAACCTTCGCGCCAGTATTGTCCGCCACTTTAAGTTTTGTGTAGGATTGTATCATATTATTTTCCACCTTTTGTCTCTGCTCATCGGCCTCGTTTCCTCAATCCGCACCACCTCTCCCACCTTGCCTTTATATTTATTCTCTGGATCATGCGCCTTATAACGTTTTGACATCTTAAACCGCCTCTCGTATTTGGGATGTTTTTTAAGCGTTATAACCTCTACCACCACAGTTTTGTCCATCTTATCTGATACAATTGTTCCCTTTAACTTTTTCATATTTTAATCAAGTTTTAATCAGGGTCAATATGCGGGCGATATCTTTTTTTACCTCGCGTATCTCTTTCACATTTTTGACTCTTCCTCCCGCCAAATCAAAACGCAAACTTAAAAGTCGGTTCCGATTTTGGGAAAGCATTTTTGTAAGCTCCTCTTTTGACTTTTGCCGTACTTCCCTAATTTTCATATTATCTCTTTATAAATCTAGTTCTTACTGGCAACTTATCTCCGGCGTGTTTGAATGCGTCTCTAGCTACTTCTTCACTGGTACCATCTATCTCAAATAAAACATTCCCGGGAAGCGCTGCATATACAAAGTGATCCGGGCTTCCTTTCCCCCCACCCATTGGAACTTCCGTGCCTTTCTTTGTCACGGGCTTGTCGGGAAAAATTCGTATCCACATTTTCCCGCCTTTCTTCATTGCCCGCATAATAGCGCGCCTCCCGGCTTCGATTTGTCTCGACGTTATCCACTTCTTTCCGCTCTCTACCTGCAACCCAAAACTCCCGAAACTTAGTTTGTTCCCCCGAGACGCGATACTAGTCCGCTTTCTGCCCTTCATCCATTTTCTATGTTTTACTTTGGCGGGAAATAACATTATTCTAGTTTTTGCCCTTTATATATCCAGACCTTTATTCCAATTACGCCATATGTGGTATACGCCTCTTGCACTGAAAAGTCAATATCTGATCTTATGGTATTACGAGGCATAGTGCCTTCCTTTATCCACTCTCTGCGCGCCATCTCCGAGCCACCCAATCTTCCCGCCAAACCAATTCTCGCCCCCTTCACTACCTTATTCGCCATAATCCTATCCATGGTCCGCTTCATTACCTGGCGAAACGGCATCCTTCGCTCAATCTGCTCTGCGATACCCAACCCAACAAGCGATGCGAATGTTTCGGGGTTTCTTATTTCGCGAACTTCAATCTTAATCTGGGGCTCCTTAAGCGAGCTACCCATTTTTACTTTTCGCAATATTTTTTCAATATCGTAAGTCAGGCCTTCGACTCCCGCTCCCGCTCGCCCAATAACTATTCCGGGCCGGGAAGAATGTATAATCACGGAAATTTGGCTAACCGTTCGCTCTATCTCTACCCTTTCTAAACCCGCGCCTCGCAACTTTTTTGTAAGATACCCCCTTATCGCTATATCTTCGGAAAGTTTTTGAGGATATTTTTTTATGTCAAACCAACGCGAATTCCAATTCACGTTAATGCCCAGTCTAAATCCTATAGGGTGAACTTTATGACTCATTTTTTGTCTCGTCTAATATAATGGTAACGTGACTCGTCCTTTTATTTATCGGATGCGCCATTCCGCGCGAAACCGGACGGAATCTTTTGTAAGTTGGGCCCTGGTCTACGAAAATCTTTTTAATATAGAGCGCTTCCTTTTTTTGAAAATTATTACTTGCGTTCGCAA
Organism: Candidatus Spechtbacterales bacterium; assembly: GCA_049274815.1. Lineage (GTDB taxonomy): Bacteria > Patescibacteriota > Minisyncoccia > Spechtbacterales > HO2-43-30 > JBASTI01. The sequence continues at coordinate 16,213 of JBASTI010000095.1, forward strand.
TCGCGGAGTTAAGCAATGTTAAAATATGCCCAGCTGCTTTTTTATCCGAAAACTTAAGCGCGCGCTTTGCGTTATCCGTACCAAGGCCCCTGACCAAGTCGGCAACAAGCCTCATTTTTCTGGGCGACATGCGAAGATATCTTAATTTTGCGTTTATTTCCATAATTGTTAGCTATTGCACAGCTTTTTTCTCTAATTCCTGCTGCATCTTTCCTCCGTGTCTGGTAAATTTGCGAGTTGGTGAAAATTCTCCAAGCTTATGCCCAACCATGTCTTCGGTTATAAATACGGGTATATGTTCCCTGCCGTTATGCACGCCAAATGTAAATCCTATCATCTCGGGTGTTATAGTAGAGGCGCGCGCCCATGTCTTTATTATGGCTTTATCTCCAATCCTAAGATTCCCTATTTTCTTTAGTAGCTTCTCGTCTACATATGGACCTTTTTTTAGTGACCTTGGCATAATTATTTTCTTCTTTGTAAAATGAATTTATTTGAATATTTCTTTTTTCTCCGGGTCTTTCCTCCAATAGCAATCCTTCCCCAGGGTGTTTTGGGATACTTTAATCCTATTGGCGCCCGTCCCTCGCCGCCTCCGTGAGGATGATCGACCGGGTTCATGGCAGACCCCCTTACATGGGGCCTGCGCCCTTTGTGCCGCATTCTGCCAGCGCTTCCTATAACCTCGAATCCGTGCTGCGGATTTGATACGGCGCCTATATTCGCGGAACATTCCGAAAAAATTTTTCTCACCTCTCCGGATGGAAGAGAAACTGTCGTGTACTTCCCTTCCGTTGCGAGAACCTTTGCGCTAGTTCCCGCGGAACGCGCAAGCTTTCCTCCCCCGCCCGGCTTCAACTCTATATTGTATATAAATGTACCTACTAGTATATCCTTTAATTTTATTCTATCGCCAGTATTAGGGTTTGTTTTTTTAGAAAAAACGATTTCGCTATCAACGGCAAGACCCTGGGGAGCAACAATGTATGCCCTATTTCCGTCTTTATACTCCACCAAAGCAATGCGCCCGCTGCGATTTGGGTCGTATTCAATCGCCAAAACTTTCGCGGGAACCTCCACGCTCCCTTCTTTCGCGTTTACCGGTCCGCCGAACTGAATTATCCTATACATTCGTTTTGCTCCTCCGCCCCTGTGCCTCACGCTTATCTTGCCCCTGTTCCTTGCGCCAGTTTTATGCAAAGTCGCCAGGAGTTTTTTCTCCGGACTTTTTTTTGTAATCATGCTGTAGTCTGGCCGTGTCATCCCCCGGCGACTCGGAGTTGTAGGACGATAAGTTTTCATTTTAATGCGGCAATACTTCTATTTTTTCTCCTTTACGCAATACGACAATTGCCTTCTTATAGCCCGGTCTCCACCCAAAATGTTTCCCGCGCTTTCGCCGCTTTCTGGGCAAAGATACCTTTCTGACTTTTTCTACATGCACCCCATGGATTTCTTCAACTGCTTTTTTAATCTCTGTTTTTGTGGGATTTCCAATTACCCTGAACGCGTAATGATTAAAACGCGTAAGATCATTGGATTTTTCGGTGACATGTGGAGCGCGCAAAACGCGCCAGGCGGTCCGCGATTCCTTCAATGCCACAGGCGCCGCGCTTATCTCTTCCCGCTTCTCTTCCCGCTTCTCTTCCGCCCCCCGATAAACTTCTCTCCTAGACTCCGCCGTCCTTTTGGGCTTTTTTAAAAAATTAAGAAGTGCCATATTTTTTCTTTAACGCGAAAACCGTATCTTCTAATAAAACCAAATACTTGTAGTTTAACAAATCGAGCACATTTATATTTGAAATATTACTCACCTTAAAATCTGCGATATTTCGCCCGGCGCGTTGGATTGTTTCGTTCCTCGCAGGAAGCATCAGGAGCGCGGTTTTGGGATTTCGCACTACTTTATCTATGAGGATCGCCATTTCTTTTGTCTTAGGCGCGGCGAGCTCCAGCTTATCAAGCACAATGAGCTCCCCATCCTTTGCCTTCCCGAACAGGACCGCTAGTATCGCCAGACGCTTCATCCTAGCGCTTATCTTCTTTTTAAAATTTCTTGAATTTGTCGGCCCAAAAGTCACCCCTCCGCCAACCCAAAGAGGAGATCGTATTGATCCGTGCCTTGCGCGTCCCGTCCCCTTCTGCCGCCAGGGCTTTTTCCCTCCTCCTCTTACTTCGCTCCTATCCTTTGTGTGTGCGATCACAGTTCGCATATTTGCCATCGCGGCAACCACCGCCTGCCGCAAAACCGCGGGATTTACCTCAACCCCAAAAACCTCATCGGGCAGTTCCATACTCCCGATCTTTTCGCCGTTTTGATTGTAT
>JBASTI010000096.1:0-2018 GCA_049274815.1 Candidatus Spechtbacterales bacterium
TTACGATACTAAATGTGCCGCCAGTGAGCTGGCAGGTTTCTAAATTTGAGTGGCCGTCAGTATCCGGCAGCACAGTGATTGATTTAGATAGTCTTAGGTATGGAGGGGTAGTGCTATTTGCCGAATCGGCGCTTGACGGACAAGAGAATAGATCCGAAACAATTTTAAATCGCATCGAAAACTTTAATGACGGAACGTTTATAGGAGATGATGATTTAAGCGCGATAAAAGTTTTAGGTGCGTGCCGTATTAAACTATTCCGTAACAAGGGATTTGAAGCCGGCGTGTTAGACTTGGTCCCTTTCCAAACATTAGAACTCCAGGGTCCGACATCTGGAACTATAGGGCATCGTACTTTCGAAAACGATAGTGCTTCGTCTTTAAACTTTACGGATACTAGCTGTCTGGGCCACTCGATAACTGCATATAGCGGTCTTGGCTATAAACACCAGGTAAAAGCTTTTATAGCAAGCGACGAGAATCTAGTGGGCGACAAGCTCTTGATGCATCGTCAGTGCCCCGCCCTGCCGGAAACCGTCGGGGACATCTTGGGAGGTGAATTATATGATCATTGCAATCTACCCGAAATGACGGTTAGAAACCATGAACATAACGCAGATAACAACATAGAGTCAATCGCGTTTGCGCGCGAACCTCTCGAGGAATTTAATATAACAGCATGCAAACATCCAACCAATGGAACAAATCGGGGCGAGGACTGCAAGAATATTCTACAAAGCGCTAGCTTGGGCGGCGCTTTTCAGGATCTTTTCAATGAAGTTTCCGCGATTATATTTGGGGGCAACGGTAAAAACCGACAGGCGGGGGTGGCGTTATATGACGAAGACAATTTTGAGGGGAAATCCGAAATCTTTATCGTTGGCGATAGAAATCTTGAAAAAAATTTTATCGGCACAGATAGTATTTCTTCTCTAAAAATTATCGGTAAATATAAGATTACTCTCTACGAAAAAGACAGAAACGACCACGATAAGAATCCGGGAAAAATTTTGGTTTTTGACAATACCGAAAATTCTGTCGGGATAGTAGAGATAAAAAATTTATCCTCGCGCTCCTTAGATGGCACAAATAACTGGGACAACAAAGTGTCCGCTGTAAAAATTGAGGTGCCTCAAGAAATATACCTTGGGCAACACCTAGGGGCCGCATCCTGTACAACGGCCCTTTGCGAGCTCTGATCTCCCCCTGTCCTAGCGTTTGGTTATAAAAATTGATAAAACTTCTTTTTTGTTAACCCCCCTCACTAAGTATAAGGCGGCAAAATAAACTCCCGCTCCTAAAAGCGTGACTGGTCCCAGCTTCCAAAACGTAAGCGGCTCGCCGATAGGGGAAGCAAATAAAAACAATGCTCCGCTCATCACGGCCGCGGCGAACACGGCTTTTATAATACCGCGCGCGCCAAACGAAACCCTTGTTTTATCCCACACAAGCCAAAATAAAAATGCCACTATCAAAAACTCTGTCGCGACAGTCGTCCAGGCGGCCCCCATATACGAATATTTTGGTATAAATATGAAATTCAAGACAACATTGAGAATTACCCCGAAAAGATAGGCGAACATCGCTTTTTTCTGGAGATCAAGGGCGATTATCGCCCTTCCCAGAAGATTTCCAAAAAATATAAGCCCTGTTGCTATAAAAAGGGGCTGGAGAGGAGCGCCTGAAATTAAAAATTCTTTTCCTCCTATGAGATTTGCGATTGAGTAGGAAAGCAATATGCCTCCCGCGGTAAGGGGAACAGCAAAAATCGCGATTACCCGCATGCTTTTTACAAAAACCTCCTTAAAATGCGCGTGATCGCTCACCGCGTCGCGCGAAAGCATAGGCATAATAATGCCCGCGAACATCGCGGGGAAAAATATCAGCCCCTCAAGCACGCGGTACGCCGCTCCATAAATACCAACATCCGCCGCTGGCTTCATAAAGGAGAGGAAAATCGCGTCTATCTTGAAATAAATAAGCGTTAAAACTATTGAAAGCGCTATGGGCCAAGCGGT
>JBASTI010000097.1:0-1940 GCA_049274815.1 Candidatus Spechtbacterales bacterium
ATCCGTACTCTCCGCTTTTTATGCCATTATATTTTCTATCCTCTTCGCTTACAAACCCTACGTTATTCGCTACGAACGGAATGCCTGCGGCCATGGCCTCGGCAAGCGCTATACAAAATCCCTCCCAGCGTGACGGCATAAAAAATATATCAGATGACGAAAGAAGCTCCGGGATATCATACCTTACGCCCCAAAACTCGACAAGGTCCTCCAAGTCCAGCTCTTTTACTTTTGCTTTGAGGCTATGAGCGTATTGGGTGTCAGATTTACCGACTATAATAAACCTAAACTTTATCTTTGTTTTATCACGCAGGTTTTTTGCGGTATCGATCAACACATCATACGCTTTTTGTATGCTGACCCTGCCCACGCTTATGATGATCACTTCATCCTCTGAAAAGCCAAGTTTTTCTCTCGACACCGACACTTCAAACTTTTCCAGGTTTATGCCATTATACAAAACATCTATCTTTGAGGCGCTAATCCCGCTCCTCGTAAGAAAATTTTTAACGTCGAATGAAACTGCGAGTATTTTTTTTGTAATAAAGGACAAGATTTTATCAGTAAAAAGCTGACGGGTCGTCTTATCCGGATACACATTATGCTCGGCTACTATTATATTTCTCGCGCCAGCTATGTAGGCTGCAAGGCGGACTATGGTGTTTGCCAGTATGAGATTGCAAAAAATAATATCAAATTGCTCTTTTCTGATATACCGTACAAGGTGGAACCAACTTATGACATTAAAACTTGAGGAAAAATCAAAAAAAACTTTTTTCCCCGGGGATAAGTTTATGTCTTTCAGAAAAGAATCTTTCTCCTCGGGAAGAAGCGTTACTAAAAACGGATCGAACATATTTCTATACAGCAAATTTATCTGATCTGCAATTATACGCTGCGAACCGCCTATAGTCATCTGATTAATCGCAAATAATATTTTTATTTTTTGCATACAAAAAGATATCCTAGCGGATAATGTCCTTTTATCGCTTGTGGTTTAATTTTCTCAAGAATATAATCTACGGCCATAGCTATAAACACCGCGGGCACTTTTACGATACGCGGGAACAGTAGTTCAATTTGACTATAAGAAGCAAGGGTTGGACCGCGCCCGATGTACTTCACCCAAACCGCGCTAAAGCCAGCCCGTGAAAACATTTTTTGAAGCGCCGGCTCTGAATAACGGAAATAGTCATGCGGACTTCCGTGCACGCGCAGCAAAAATGGAGTGAATCCCACCATACTCCCCCCAAGAGCCAGCACTCTTCTCGCCTCATTTATTAATCTATTAGAGTTATAGATATGCTCTAGTAAATTAAAACATAGTACAGTATCAAACGAGCCTTCCTCGGCGGGAATATTGTTCTCGAGATCGGTTTTTATATCAGCATCCGATAAATCGCAAGAAACTATATCCTTATCGGTACGTATTCTCAAAAAACCGTAGTAGCTGGACCGTTTTTTTGTGGAGCCAAGATCTATAACGCGGCCGCCAGGCACTGGCAAATTCAGCAGTTCGTAATTCAACAAGGTGCGCAAAATTGTTCTATTGCTAAGGGTGCCTAAAAATATCGTTTTACTTAGAGCGAAATTCATTTTGGAGCGAAAGTTTCTTAACTGTAAACTCATCGGACCGGCAGTCCTTGAGCCACTTGGCTAAAGAGAGTCCGTTTATATCTTTCGCGCTTATTAGATTCGCGTCTTTCGCGTATCGCGCGGCTTCATCAAATATTTTTTTGAACGCGGTATCACACAAAGACCAATCAATGTCGCCTGCGAGCGGAGATATACCCGCCTCGCCCTCTGGATTATGCTCGCCCGTACAAAAATATTCCACCCGAGAATCTTCCATGAGGAGATTGCCGTGCGCAAAGCCCGGCGGCACCCATATCCACTCGCCGTACAGATCTCGTTCGCTATATGGCATATCATACGCAATC
>JBASTI010000098.1:0-3705 GCA_049274815.1 Candidatus Spechtbacterales bacterium
GAACAATGAAGATACGCCGGCTATGGGAAAAGCAATGGCTATATTTTCAACATACAAAAATATACCCGCCAAAACAACCATACAAATACCGCTGCCGATGTTGTGCATCATTTCTCGAAAAATGACAAACCTGTCCCTGTCTTGATCTTCCCTGGCTGTCCAGTCGTAGAAAAGCGTTGAGAAGGGCATATACGCGGAAAGACGGGTAAACTGGTGGAGCGCGTGGACAAGGAATGCGTCAAAGGGAGTGCGGACAAACATTTTAACGGGCCAAGTGAGAGCATTAAGCCAAGCCCCCAAAGCAAGAAATCTGCCGTGCCCCATTCTGTCTATGAGCCGGCCCATATAGAGCGCGAATAGAAGCCCAGCGAAAAGCGAGACAGAAGAAATTGCACCGATTGACGAGTAGTTTATGGCAAGGATATACAAAAATATAGGCCAAATAATCAGAGAGGCCACTCCTTCCGCGCCTTCCGCAAAAAGGGCAACCGACTTGTTTCTATATTTCTTCTTAAACACTTCGCGATACGCCTTTTCGAAACTGTCCGTATAAGTTTCGCGCGCCTCTTTTGAAAAAAACAGCGGGAATATTGAAACAAATAACAATACGAGCACAATCGCAAAAAGCGCGGGATAGCCAAATTTCATAAGTATTATTCCGCCTGCCAAAGGCGCTACGGACGCGGAAAGCGCGGCAACAAGATGTCGGTAGCTTAATTGTTTTCCCCTGTTTTTCTCATCGGAAAAACGCGAAAAATCCACGTGAAAAGCAGGCCAGTATAGTATATTATGTATTACTAAAATTGGAATTAGAACAAAAAAGAAATCGCCGAGCGCCTCAATTTGCCAGAGCCCCAAATAGTAGAGAAAGATAAATGGGACGCTCGCAAGCATTGAATGCTTAATGCCTATTTTTGTGATTATTTTACCGGCCAAAGGAGAAAGCGCGCCATGAAACAAGGCCACTGTTCCAAAAAATAAAAGGGTCTTTGAGATATCCCCTGTAAAGTACCGGAAAATATAAATGGGCACAAATATAGCGATAATGCCCAATGTAAAATCCCGAAGCGCGATAGACGCGTAAAGCTGGGTCAGTTCCCTATTTAAAGCATAGTGAAAATGGGGAAGATGCATTATAATTTAAGGATCCTTGTCAAATCCTTCGGGCTGACAGGGCCGATCCTTGTAATTTTAGGCACGGGCTTAGTTAAATCAAGCACAGTGGAGGGCATAGTTTTGTCAAGCACACCCGCATCAATAACTAAATCCGGCCTATATATTTCCCGCGAGAACCTATTTCGAAACTCGCTTGCGTCATTCGTATGATTTTCTCCTGATATATTCGCGGAGGTAGAGGTAATGGGACCGTTAAATGCCTTGAGTAAATTTATACAAAAGTCGTTTTTTGGCATACGTAAAGATACTGTATTGGTACCGGCAGAAATAATAGGAGATATAATGTCTCTTTTGCGCAATATAATACTAACAGCTCCCGGCCATACAGAGCGCAAAACTTTTTCCTTCCGCGTATCAATATAAGCAAGCTTTTTTGCCATTGCGATGCTTTTGACGATAAGCGCGATTGGTTTATCGCGCAATCGTTTTTTTATTCGAAAAAGCCGCCCCACCGCGAAATCGTCGAACGGATTTACGCCAAGGCCGTATACGGTATCGGTTGGATAAACTACGGATCCGCCTTTCTTGAGTATACTGACTGCTTCGTTTATAACCTCGCTCTCATTACGTTGTGTGAGTGAAACAATATTCATAAATTGCCAAGTAGAATCTCTACTTCCTTAAGATTTTTAACCTCGTAATCAATCCCCTCTCCACCCACCTCATCCGCATACGGCCCTTCTCCCCGGTTCATTCTGACTGTAACAATATTCGGAGCCAACTTTTTTGCGGCGGCTAACACAGCGGGTTTGTCGTCTATAAAAATTGCCCTTTGGCCATCCGCAAGCTTGGCTGCCTCTGTGTCTTTCTGGGCATTTCCAGTCACTACGATCTCGACGCATGCGTCATAAACAAACGCGCAGGCGCGAATCTTTGACCGCTGAAACCCCTCTTCTCCGTGGCTTAAAAGGGCAAGAGAATGCCGAGCCCTCATCTTTTCCACAAACGGCACCGCATCTGAATAAAGGTAATTTCCCGCTTCCCGCACAAGCGCATCAAACTTCTGCTCAAGCTTTGAGATGTCACTTACTCCAGCAGTTTCCAAGATCTGAAATTGCTGGATTGGACTGTAATTTCCCCCTCCCTTCTTAGATTCTTCGTAACTTGACGCAACAAGCTTCGGACTCACCCCGTGTTCTAGAAACAGATCAAAAAGTCTGCGCTTAAACGTTTTCATATCAAAGAGAGTATAGTCAAAATCCAAGATTATTCGCATAGTTCCATTATTACCTTAGCCAATTTTTTTGAATCGTGCAAAAACGGATTGCGGATACTCGCTATCGGATCAGAGGCGGGAATGCGCCTTGGCGATGAACTCGCAAGGGCCCTGCCGACATAGCGCTTGTCTTTTTTGAATTCGCCAGTCACGCGCACGGGTGCCGCGACTATAGCATTGCCGTGAGCTTTTAATAAAAATTCCGGAATAGAACGGTTATTATAGACGACGTGCGTAAACGCGTCTTCGCCAATATGTATTGCGAGTGTTTTCACGAAATCAGAAACGCTAAAACCGTCGGTATGCCCGGGCTGGGCGAACAAGTTCGCTACATATATTTTTCTGGCCTTTGCCTTGCGAAATTCCGCGCTTATTTCTTTAACTAAAAAATTGGGAATAATGCTTGAAAATAGGTTGCCCGGGCCGACGATAATGATATCGGCGTTCTTTATTGCTAAAGCCGCCCTTGGATTGGCCTTGATATCGCGAGGCGCAAGAGAAATCCTTGCGAGCTTCGTTAAAATCTCGCGCGAGGGAGTAATGTTTTTCTCCCCTCGCAAAACGCGCCCGTCGCGCAATTTTGCGACAAGTGTAGTCGGCACAAGAGTCATCGGAATAAGCGACCCCGCGGCGCCCGTTATTTTTAGAAGCTCATCTATTGCCTGCTGAAAATCCTTATTTTTCTGACAAAACAAAGTGATCAAAAGATTGCCCAAGGTGTGTCCCGCTAGGGAGCCTTGCTGGAATCGCTCGTTTAAATATCCGAAATCCCTTGAAGCAAGCGCGACAAGACACTGACGTATATCGCCGGGCGGTATCATATTAAACTCTTTGCGAAGTTTCCCGGAAGAGCTTCCGTCGTCCGCTGTTGTAATAATCGCGGAAAGATTAACCGGATATTTCTTCAGCCCCTCAAGCACGACAGAGGTACCCGTGCCTCCGCCGATTACCACTATATTTTTTCGTTTTAGCATATCACTCACTTTACAACAAAAAAAACTCGTTGACTAGTCAATCAAGAAACTGCTATCCTACAGAGTAAAGCACTTTTACAAGGAGAGTATCGCGATGAAAGAAAAAGATTTTGAGTTTATTGACACTCTATTGATGAAGGCAAAGGTTATGCGCCTGCGGAACGCCGGTGTTAGATTTGTCAAAAAAATGGCGCCTTGGGAGCACATCTCTATCGGGCCGGATGTTGAAATAGGCGCAAGGACGCTTATCTGGCCGGGGGTTACCTTGCTTGGAAGTACCAAAATCGGAGAAAATTGCGAGATAGGACCCGGCGTTAAGCTGGAAGACACAATGGTTGG
>JBASTI010000099.1:0-5303 GCA_049274815.1 Candidatus Spechtbacterales bacterium
CGATTGTCGCGTCCGTGCCTTCCATTATCACGTACGCCTTGCCTATTTGAAACGGTGTTTTTTCTGTTGTAAAAACGGGGTAATCCCCTCTTCCAAAACGAAGATAGCAGGGGCCGGGGCGCTCGGCTATCGCAACTGTCGCTTTTTGCGTCTCCTCGACATCGGCGGGCACTACAACGGTCATCCCGGGATGTACACGCATCAGAGCAATATCCTCTAACGCCTGATGAGTAGCCCCATCCTCTCCTACGGAAATTCCCGCGTGCGCGCCCGCAATTTTTACATTTATTTCTCTCCCCGGCTCTGATCCCCAGCTATTATAGCTTATTGTGGTTCGTATTTGCTCATTGTTTCTCCCGGGAGAAAATACCGCGTATGAAGACATGAAAACCACTTTTCCTGCGGCAGCCATGCCGGATGCTATAGTAGCCATGCCCTGTTCCGCCACTCCGACTTCAATGAATCTCGCGGGGAACTTCTCCTTAAACCAAAGAGACCGCGTAGATTCGGTCAAATCAGCGCAGAGCACCACGACATTTGAATTCTTTTCTCCCGCCAGAACCAAACCCTTTCCGTAGCCGTCGCGGGTTTTCACCTTTTCTATTTTATCCTCGTCAAAAATATTGTCGCGAAGATGTAGTTTTTTGTTTATCATAGTTCACTATCTCAAAATTACTCAATGGGGGGATCCTCCGCGTAAAAATCAAATTCGGTCTTATTGATGGACAGGATATTATTCCAATCATACCCTAACCTGGCGAATGCTGCAGCTGTCTTTATCCATCTTTTTACATTCCCCTCAAGCTTGTACACTTTTTTGTCATCTACCTGCCTAATTAAGCTAACTTCGGGGTATATGTCTAAACCTCCCGGAGATACAACCACTATATTTTCCCATTTGTTGTTTTTGTAAGAACGAAATATTTCCGCGTTTCGTATCCATTTTTTCAATCCCCGGTCGGTAATATAGTATACGCGCGTATCTCCCTCGGCTCTTGCGAGTTTTAAGTTAGCAATTCGAAGCCGGAGCTCTGATTCGGCAATGGTCTCAAGAGAAACAGTGGAAAACGACTTTTCGCCGGAAAAAGATTGATTACCTGCCTTATCTTTTGCCGCAACTCTGTATCTGTACAATGTCCCGGGCTTCAGGTTTTTTATGGTCTGACGAATTTCCCGCGCAAAATCATCTGTGAAGCTTGTAAGTTCGCCGTAAACCGCAGATATCCCGTATTCTATTCTTCCCACAGCAAGCTCGTTTGTAGACCAGGAAATTATCGCAGAATTTCCCGTCCTATCAATTAGGGTGACATCGCTAACAAACGGAGCTACGACATCTTTATCGGGCGTGGCTTCCATAACGCCAAGTTCAATGGTTTCAAGATCCGCCGCTCCGCTGGGGTCTTCTGCGAAAAATGTGATGGAACGGGTGCCGCGTTGTGTGAATTCTGGAGTCCATCGAAAAATATAGTAAATCTTGCCCACTCCTTGAAACTCCCTGAATGTCGCGCCGGAGGGCAAGAGAGATAGGCTATAGGAGACGTAATCACCATCCAGATCTTGGGCGTACACGACGAAAGCAAACTCTTGGCCAACTTCGATTGTTTTATTTCCGATTGGTTCAAGTACCGGGGGACGATTGCTCGGTACCTCTGCGAGAACAAAATTGAAAAACACAAAGCTCAAACTACAAATACCCAATAAAATAAAAATTTTACACGCGCTATTCATGTTCGCTTTCAATCTTTCCCCCTAATGTCCTTAAATCCGCAAGCGCTTTTTGTGCTTCCTCGCCCGGCTTGGGCGTCTTGCCGTGCCATTCAAACTTGCCTTCCATATACGAGACACCCTTCCCGGGAATCGTATGCGCGATAATCATTGTCGGGTTTTCATAAATCGCCTCGGCCCGCCTGCAGGCGTCAACAACTTCCCGGATATTGTGACCGTCAACCTCTATAACACTCCAGTTGAACGCCTCATACTTTGCCCGTAATGGCTCGAGCGGCATAATGTCTTCTGTATAGCCATCTATTTGAATATTGTTTCTATCCATAATTGCAGTAAGATTGTGAAGATTATTTTTCCCCGCAAACATCATTGCCTCGTATGTGTTTCCGGCATCATGCTCGCCGTCAGACATCATGCAGTAAACTCGCCATTTTTTGTTATCCATTAGCGCGACTTTTGCCATGCCCGCGGCCTGCCCGAGGCCCGAACCAAGCGGCCCCGAAGTTGTTTCAAGGCCGGGAAGATCGGGCCTATGAGGATGTCCCTGCAATCCAGTTCCAAACTTTCTCAATGTTTTAAGTTCTTTTTTTAAAAAGTATCCCGCGTGCGCGAGGGCGACATAATGTATAGGACAGATATGGCCGTTTGATAAGACCAATCGATCGCGATCCTCCCAATATGGATTTTTAGGGTCGTGGTTTAATATATGAAAATACATCACTGTAAATATATCAGCCATATCCAAAGGCCCGGCAGAATGCCCGGACCCTGCTTCCACGAGCATCTCAATAAGGTCCCTGCGAATCTCGTTCGCCTTCTCCTCAAGCTCTTTTAATTTATCGTCGTGAAGAGTTAAGATTGCCATGCATTTTTTAGTTCATCAATGGCCTTTTTAATATCGTCGCTCCTAAATATATAAGACCCCACCACTACCACGCTCGCTCCCGCTTCTACCACCTTTTTTGCGGTCTTTGGATTCATGCCGCCGTCTACTTCTATTGTAAGATTAGGATTGGTATTTCGCAATGCCTTGATTTTCTCTAAAACGCTTGGCATAAACTCTTGGCCCCCAAAGCCGGGGGTAACTCCAAGCACCAGCACCATATCCACTGAACTTACGAGGAGAGCTTGCCCCGCGGCGAGCGATAGCGCGCTTTCCGGGGTTTCGGGATTTATAGCTACGCCTACCTCCACTTTCCGCTCCCTGCAAATTTTTATTATCGCATACGGATCCGATGTTGCCTCTATGTGAAAAATAATCCGCTTTATGCCCGCGTCAATCCACTGCTCCGCATACTTTTCCGGCTCCGATATCATCAAATGCGCCTCTAGGAGAACTTTCGGCTTCCATAATTTTAAATCTTCGGGCTCATTCCAAGTTGTATTTGGAACAAACTTTCCATCCATTATATCAAGCTGGACCCATTTTACATACGGCTCAACCGTCTCAATTTTCTCCTTGAGTTCATCAAAACTTTTGGCGATAATGGCAGGAATAATTTCTACTGACATACATTCAGTATACAACAGGCGAACAAAAAGGGCACGATTTCGTGCCGTTGTAGCTATGTAATTTATATGATATAGAACTGTTAAGAAGGCCCGTATTGTACCTTGAGTAAAGGAGTTGCATTATGAAAGAATATGCGCTGGTTTCGGGAGTATTTGTTGGCCCCGTGGGTGTTACGCTTTCCGAGGCAAAAGAAAGAATTGAGTGTGTTTGGGACGGCATAGTGGACGACAGGCATCACGGCCGCACCAAACCCGCCGGGGGAAGAGAGCCATACGTTCCCAGGGGAACAGAACTCCTGAATATCCGGCAAGTGTCTATCGTGTCGGAAACGGAACTCGCAGAAATTGCGCTGCGTATGGGCGTCCCGGAGGTAACCGGCCCCGACCTTGGCGCGAATCTCGTTATGAAAAATATTGAGCGCATAACTAAACTGCCCGGCGGGACAACCATCAAATTTCCTGCGCGAGAAACCCTGCTCTGCGTAATAGGCAAAAACGCCCCCTGCGGTTTACCCGGCAAAAATATACAAGCAAGATATCCCCATATTCCCCAGCTTGCGAAGAAGTTTCGCGAGCAGGCAGTAGGACTGCGAGGGCTTGTAGCGGTGGTCCTGCGCCCCGGCTACATATGTCAAGGCGACACAGTCGAAATCATCCTTTAAGCAATCATAAAATCCTACGATAAGTCGTAGGATTTTTCTTTCGCAACAAAAAATCCCGGGTAAATACCGGGATTTATTACGGGATTAACTTGGTCTGCTTGCAAATCTATTTTGTATTATGAGTCTATGCAGGGACCTCGCAATGTACCGCCATCGAAGCGAAGCTCCACATCCCAGAAACCGGGAAGGAAGTTGACGCATTCCCTATTTGGGCACTCCAAAATATCAAATTTCTTAACCTTTCCATCACCTACGTGCTTGCCCCCAGATATAGTGAATGCATCGTGGATAGACATATAGACAGTCTGTGATGCCAATCTTTGACTGCAACGGACACAGATATACGCGTCGCCATCTTTACGAGCTTCTTGCTCTAGCCACTTTCCTATCCTCTCACCAAGAGCCCGCCGCCATTCCTGCCACTGTACTTTTTCCATCGGTTACACCCCCTCTATTTCCTCTATTTATTCTATCTCATCTGTCGATTTTCGCAATACGCCTTACATGACGATCTTCGCCGGGAAAAGGAGTTTCCAGCGACACTTTTACCACCTTTTTCGCGTCTTTTTCGGGCACAAAACGGGCGCCCAGAGAAAGAACATTTGAGTTATTGTGCTCGCGCATGAGCTTAACAAGTTCTAAATCTAATGCTCTTGCGGCATACACAGTAGCTCGCACGCCCCTATATCTATCACTATACAACAAAAATAAAAAACCCGCACAATACGATGCGGGGCAGTCCCATCCGAAGATGGGCCTACATTATTACACTCGAATCAGCGACGACTACAAACAATGGGAGCAAGGTATATCCTTGCTACGATCACCGTTCCCCTTAAAAAAGCTCGGAGTTTTTTACCTTGCGCAATCAACTCAATTGTCCTTCGAACTAACCTATAGTATAGGTCGGTATAGACGACTTCTTTGTCCGGCTTTTTATCTATGGAGCGTATCACTCGAGAGCCGACTTTGTAATAAATTTTTACGAACAGTCCGCCGCCGGGTAAATGTTTTATATACTCATCTCTGAATTGCCGAAGAAGATTCAGTTCCGCGCAATCGCTCGGCAATCCCATAGTATCACAGGAAGCAGTAGCTACAATGCAGTCACTCTCGAATCGACGAGGATTGCCTTTTTCGTCATATACAGTACCGCTGAAGAATCCTCCTCCTCGCCTTGGTGGACTCGGATCATAAGAACTACGATCGGGGAGAATAGGACCCATCCGTATTTCCTGAATAATCCGCACCGTCCTTGGGATAAAAACCCGTTCACTGAACATCGGATCCGTCCGTATCTGGTTAATAATCTGCGCAGTCCTTGGGGTGACAACTTTCTCATCGGCCATTGAAAGCCTCCTTCAAAAAACTTCTAATTGAGGACTTTTATTATAACATTTATAC
>JBASTI010000100.1:0-14951 GCA_049274815.1 Candidatus Spechtbacterales bacterium
AAAGCAAGTTTTGAAATTCGTTATTGAAGGAGACGAGTTTAGCTTCTTACCCCAAAATATAACGGTCCCGCGGGGCGCGACTGTCGAGCTTACATTCAAAAATATAGGCAGGGTCCCGCATAACTATATTATCGATGAGCTTGGGATCGCGACAAAAACCATAGGGGGAGGCAAGACAGATGTCGTAACATTTACCGCGCCGAATACTCCGGGCGTTATCGACTACGCTTCGTATTGTTCTATCCCCGGGCACAGGGAAGCTGGCATGGAGGGGACTATTGAAATTAAATAATATTGTGCTATAATATTACTTAAATGATAGACGTGAAACAACAATTAGAAACGTTGAAAAATCGGGCCCTGCAGTTGCGGGGCTATCTTTGACGTAGTTTCCAAAAAAGATAAAATAAAGGAGTTGGAAGATAACATGCGGGCGCCTGAATTTTGGTCAGACAGAGAAAATGCAGAGAAAGTCTCGGGGAAACTGGCTCGACTGAAGGAGGAAATACAAAGCACGGATGAAATCTTAAAAGAGATCGCCGAGCTTGAAGAATTCGCGTCTTACGCGGAAACAGACCAACAAATCGCGAAAGAATTAAACGAGCGAATAAACGCGCTTGGGCGGACGATTTCAAAGGAAGAGCTGGCTACATTTTTTTCCGGCCCATATGATAAAAATAATGCTGTTATAACCATTTATTCGGGTGCCGGAGGGCAAGACGCGCAGGACTGGGCAGGAATGCTTCTGAGGATGTATGAGCGCTATACTGCCAGCAGGGGATATAAGACAAGGCTTCTTTCGCAGAGTTTTGGGGAAGATAGGGGGATAAAAGAAGCAACCCTTGAGGTTGAGGGGCGATACGTGTATGGGTATTTAAAAAATGAAAATGGCGTGCATCGCCTTGTGCGCATCTCGCCGTATTCCGCGCAAAAACTCCGCCATACCTCATTCGCGCTTGTCGAAGTATTGCCCCAATTACCCAAACAGTCTGAAGCTGAGCTCGATATTCGCCCGGAAGATCTTGAAGTGCAGACGTTTCGCTCTTCCGGTCCCGGAGGACAATACGTGAACAAGACCGAGAGTGCTGTGCGCATAAAACATTTGCCTACCGGCGTCGTTGTGGAGTGTCAAAGCGAGCGACTTCAGGGACAAAACAAGGAAGGGGCAATGAAGCTGCTTATCTCTAAACTTTTTGCTAAATATGCCAAAGATAAGAAAGAGAAATTGATGAAGATTCGCGGCGGTTTTGTTCCCGCGGAATGGGGGCATCAGATACGCTCCTATGTGCTCCATCCATATAAGATGGTAAAAGATCATAGGTCAGAAGTAGAGACGAGCGATGTGGAAAAAGTGCTAGATGGGGATTTGGAGGAATTTATCAAAGCCGAGGTTAAAATGCAATAATGATAACTTTTGATTCCATTTCAAAAATCTATGGCGACTATCACGCGCTTGATGATGTTTCCTTCCGCATAGGGGATGGGGAATTCGTATCAATAGTCGGCAGATCAGGCGCGGGAAAATCTACTCTCATAAAGCTTCTTTTGAGGGAAGAAGAGCCAACGCGCGGCAAGATTTTTTATAAAGGAATCGATATTTCTAGTCTAAAGCGCAAAGAAATCGCGAAGTACCGCAGAAGGATAGGCACCGCGTTTCAGGATTTTCGTCTGCTTTTATCAAAAAATGTATATGAAAATGTCGCATTTGCGATGGAGGCCGCGGGCCGTCCTGAGGTCGAGATACAGCGAGATGTCCCGCAAGTACTCGAAATAGTTGGCCTAAAAGGCAAAGAACAGAATTTTATAGCGCAGCTCTCCGGGGGCGAGAAGCAGAGGGTTTCGTTAGCCCGAGCCCTTGTTCAGCGGCCAGAAGTAATACTCGCGGATGAGCCCACTGGCAACCTTGACCCAATACATACATGGGAGATTATAAAACTTCTTTTGAGGATAAATGAATTCGGCACGGCGATTGTGCTTGCCACTCACGGCAAAGATATCGTAAATTTTCTAAATAGACGAGTTATTACCTTGGAAAATGGTAAAATAATAAGAGATGAGGAAAAAGGAAAATACCAACTATAAATTTCTGATTTCTAATGAATAACTTTGTTAGAATAATTAAATATGGCTGGATGGGATTTTGGCGCAATATCTGGGTTTCCGTTGCGACGATTGGCATAATGGTGCTCGCGCTTTCCGTGGTGTCCTCGCTTTTGATAGTCGGAAATATTACAGATACTTTTGTTAAAGAAGTTCAGGGGAAAGTGGATGTAAGCGTGTATTTAAGCGAGGAAGCTGACGAGGCAAAAATAGCGCAGTTGAGATCCTTGCTTCGGGCAAGAGAAGATATACGGGAGGTGGAATACATATCGCGCGATGACGCCCTTGCTTTATTTAAAGAGAGGCATAAGGACAGCGAATTTTTGATGGCTTCTTTGGCGGAACTCGGCGCAAATCCTTTTCAGGGCTCTTTGAACATAAAAGCTCAAAAGGCATCGCAATTTGACGCCATTGTTTCCTTTATTGAGGGGTACGAGGGCGCCGAAATTGTAGACAAAATAAACTTTAAGGAAAACGAAAAGGTAATTCAGAAGCTGAATAATATTACTTCTTCTATAGAAAATATCGGTTTATTTTTTACCTTCGCGCTTTCTCTTGTCGTGGTACTCATAACCTTCAACACGATACGGCTTGTAATATACACATATCGCGATGAGATTTCCGTGATGAAGATTGTGGGCGCGAGCGACTGGTTTATTCGCGGCCCTTTTATTTTCACTGGCTTTCTTTACGGCGCAATTTCCGCGGTTATCACATATTTAGCTTTTCTCTTTGTTGTATGGATTATTTCAGCGAAAACTGGAGCAGTTTTTCCAGGCACTGATATACTCGCTTATTGGGCCGCGAATTCCTTTGGTATTTTTATGCTTTTGGTTGCCTTTGGCGCGGGATTGGGAGTATTCTCCTCATTTATCGCCATAGGCAGGTATCTTAAAGTGTAAAATAACCCGCCTCATCGGCGGGTGTGCCAATGAGGCGCATTGCGGGGTCGTCTAATGGTAGGACACATCCCTCTGGAGGATGGTATCTTGGTCCGAATCCAGGCCCCGCAGCTGCGAGTTTTTACCATCGAATTTTAGAAAATAAACAGGCATCGATAGGACTCGATGCCTTAAGTAAAATCCATATCAAGTTTTCTATAGACAACTTGATATTCGCAAGGAGGATCGTGATCACCACATGTGAATGCAACGACTATGCATCCTGTAAGCACTTCGTTCGCGTCGGCGATACCGGCGAGTTCGCCTTCTGACACATACGCCTGATGCCCGAGGGCCGGATCATAAATTATTCCCTGGCGGCCGATTACCCCCACTTTATATTTGGATATAACCACCATATCTCCTATTTCTATTCCAGTTCCGCTTATGGGTATTAGGTGGTGATCAAACATGATATACCTCCCCAAGAATCTAATATACAGATATCATAAAGTTGTTATTATATCAATAATATGCGAAAGAGAATTATTTTTTTATCCTTGAGCGTTACTTTTGGCGCCTTTGTTTTATTTTATGGTTTTAATATAAATAAGCTTACCGCGGCCATTCTTCAAAACGGCAATTATATATTCAATTTGCTGAATAGGGAAAATTCACTCGGCGACTATAAGCCGCTAGATCTGGTCAGCTTAGCTCCGCTCGGCGCGCCGGACGATCAAATACGAGAAATAGCGCATGACTCCCTAGTGTCTCTTGTTGATAACGCGAAAGAAAAGGGAATAAGTATTGAAATAATATCCGCGTACCGAAGCCGAGACAGGCAGAAAAAGTTGCGCGCGTACTATGCGCAGAAATACGGAAGCGCGTATGCCGACAGAATATCAAGCGAAGCCGGACATTCAGAACATCAGCTCGGCACTACTGTGGATTTTGGTTCCGGAAATCCGGCGATTGATTTGAAACAGGCGTTTGCTGAAACGGCTCAAGCAAGATGGCTTGAAAATAACGCGTGGAAATATGGGTTTGTGTTAAGTTATCCAAAAGATGTTGAAAAAATAACCGGATTTATATATGAGCCATGGCATTATAGATTTATAGGGACTGAAGCCGCTGGAGATTTACGCGGGATAAATTTGACTCTTTGGGAGTATTTAAATCTCGCTCCGCAGTATTATGTTCCCGAATCCCTCCGGGGCAAGATTGTTAAAACAAAAGGATCTGTAGAAGTTTACTATATTACAGAAGCTGGCTATAAGCGTCATTTACCATCTCCAAAAGTATTTGAATCTTATGAAAATAGCTGGGACAAAATAATCTTAATTGATCCAGATACGCTTAAAGGTTTGCCCGTTACCCAGCTGATACATCTTGATGGGGCGCCCGAAATTTATTCACTAAGCAATGATGGAGAAAAAAGATTGATTCATGCTCCGGAGGTTCTAAGGGAACTTGCCGAAAGAGGCGGAGTGGTTCCTGTGAATATAGTGGAGTTTAATTACTATTCCACTGGGCCCGTAATGCTCAATTCTTCCCAGACTGACGAGGAGAGCTCCGGTACGAGTAATTTAAATGAAGAAGGCCTGGCGTATCTCAATGTTCTTTTTACGCCACAGGCGCCATATGCTAATTGGGAAGATCCGCGCCAGCAATACGCGTGCGAAGAGGCCTCTGTTCTTATGGCAATGAAATGGGCCAATGGCGCCACGTCTTTGTCCAAGCAAGAAGCGCTGAACGAAATAACATCTATTTCTGATTACGAACTTAGAAAGTATGGAGAATACAGAGATACTTCGGCGCGAGATACTTTGGACAGAATTTTTAAAGATTACTTTGGGTATAATAAAGTCTCGTTGGAAGAGAATATAAGCGCGGATAATATAAGGGAAGAGTTAAATAAAGGTAATATTGTGATTGTGCCCGTAAACGGCAGAAAACTTAACAATCCTTACTATACCCTTCCGGGGCCAGTTGAACATATGATCGTTATAATAGGATATGATCTGTCAACGGATGAATTTATAACAAATGACCCTGGGACAATTCACGGAAAAGATTTTAGATATAACTTTTCAACCATCCAAAACGCTATGCAGGATTACCCAACGGGCTTTCATGAGCCAATTGAGGCAATCAATAAGGTAATGATGGTAGTTGAGAAGTCATAGTAATCACAAAAAATACACGGAGTCCATTAAAAAACGGCCGGTTGATACGGCCGTTTGAAAATTTCTCTTACGTCACGCTTTCCACGAAATGCATATCTCGTATTTTCACCGCAGGCACTGCGTAGCTTGACGGTTCTATTCCATCGTACTGATCTTGACTGATGACCAATCTTGGTTTTGTCTTCATCTCTATTCTTCCAAAGGCATCGAGCGTTCGCTCAAGAAATCGAAGGGGCGGGAGAACATAACGGAACTTTCCTCCCTCAATCAAGAAGGTGCCGAAGCGACTCGTTGCGGTAAAGACACCCGTGCGAGGATCCGGCATACTCGGATAGTTGAAGTAGGTGATCAAAATCGTTGGTCTTTCGCATGAGTCAATTAGCTCCTCGAAGGAATGCGATCCGCCTTCAAAAACAAGGTGAAGGGGCGCGGGATAGAAAGGATAGTCGGTGTTGTTCGCAAGGATTGCGTGCCCGGTGCGAGGAAGGCCGGATTTTTTGCTCGTAGCGCCGTCGCAAACTACACCCTTCGCAACTCCCTCCTCAATCAAGGCCACGCGCTCGCGAGTCATTCCTTCTGTATCAAATGGCGCGGGAATCATGTGCTCGTAACGCCAGTCGTCTATGATCGTGATGCCTTTTGCAGTTACGAGTTTGCCGATATTTCCAGTTAACAAACTCGTTTCATTGTGAAGAGAAACCCCCGAAAAACCAAACCAGCTAAGCCACCAGAGCCATGCCTGAAGAGCATAGGGGCGGAGAATCACGTCAAACGTCTTCCCTCCATTGGATACTCCGCGAAACGGGTCCATAAGGGGAAGGCGCATTTGCAAGGTTGCGCTCTCTAATGCCTCAACAATAATTTCATCAAGGTCAATATCGTCGAGACTTTTCCCGGAACGAGCTGCAAAAGCAGACACATGCCGATTACTTGAATTGGGAACGCCGAGAAGCACGAGTTCACATGAGGCAATGGTAAAGCGGTGGTACCGGCGAAGGCCGAGGGTATTTCCGACCGCAAGTTCTGCTTCGCCGGTATAGAAGCGCGCGGAAGCGACAAGTCTTGCGTGCCTCGCAATTTTGTTTACCTTTTCAAAAAACTCGGTGCGCCGATCAAGATCTCCGGCTGCCGTATCTTCATCCCAGGCAATCAATCTTTCCTCTGGAAAATCAGTCGGCGGCGCTACAAGATCTCCGGCGTACGGATTTGGAGGTGTTTCAAGAAGCAGCCCCTTTGCTCGCTTTAATGCTCGTTGGATGTCGAGGATATTCGGCGAGGCAATCTCGAAACTCCCTTCCCGCTTTTCTTCGTCGCGTATCGAAACCCTAACCAACTGTCCGCGTGTTATTGTGGGCAGATTAATGGGGCCCCGCGCGGAAAGCAAGGTGGAAAGTGTTTGTTTCCACCATACAATTTTTCCATCAAGGCCCTGCTCGCGTAGAAGCTCGTCAGTCGCGTCGAGTAGCTCAAATGCAAATGTCTTTCCGCTCATACGCTTTGACCTCCCTGTTGTCCTTTGCGGTTATAAACCCTCACGTTTCGAAAAAGCGCGGGCGGTGAGCTGTGACCGAGGCGTCTGCACTGGCCCGGACGTCCTTTTCCGCAGTTTGGAATGTTTAACATCTCAATCTCATTTTTACCGGCAACTCCAGCGAGCGATTTCCAGAATGCAAGATTGCTCCCAGTGTATCCCGGATTCTTTACGAGCTTCACGATTTTTCCATCCTGAATAAGCAGTCCTTTTTCCAGTCCAAAATCAAAGTTTTTCCGATCCGCGCTCATGCTCCAGGAGAGCGCGCCGGTCAAAATAATACCGCGAGCAACTGACCCTATGAGATCTTGCAAGCTTTCGGTACCCGGCAAAAGCGAGATGTTCGTCATGCGGATAAGGGGGGTCCGCGAAAACGAATACGCGTGCATGGCGCCGTTGCTTGCGTCAAAATACTCTCGGCCAAGCATGCGATTGAGTTGCGGGACTGTCTCGCGGGAGGTCAAAAGGTTTTTCAGTATTCCCTGCTCTACCAAAAAAAATTTTTGAGCGGGCACTCCTTCGTCATCAAAACCAGAGGTCCCATATGCTCCCTGAAGGGTTGCGTCAGCAACAAGGTTCATTGCCTCCGATCCAAACTGGTGCGTCCCAATATGAGAAAGGGTGTCTGGATCTGAGACAAATGTTCCCCCTATATAGGTATCCTCGTGTCCAAGAAGGCGATCGCCTTCGAGGCCATGTACTGTTTCGTGGCCATGGAGGCACACTTGATCCGGCAGAAGTATAACATCCATTACTCCTTGGGGGCACTCATCGGCAAAAAGAAGCTGCTCGGCTTCCTGGGCAATACTAAATCCGGCATGCTCAATGTCAATTCCCCTCAGGATTTCAAAGCCTCCGCCCGCATTTTTTCCAAATCCATCGGAGCGGCACTGGATATCTTGCCCCTCACCCGCGTACACATAGAGGTTAAGGCCTCCGCCCTGTACTTTTTGGAAAATAAACTGATAGCCCACTCCTTTTTCCCAGGAGGCAAAGAGCTTATCTTGCGCCCAGAATTTCAAGTCCGCGCTTCGCACACTGAGACGATTAGACCCCCTCGCCATGGCCTGGTCAGCGAGACTAAGAATTGCGATTTTCTCGCCTCGCGATATGCGAAATGGGTCAATTTCGCATGGCATCTCCCAGAAGATTTCTTCCTTCAACTTTTCGATAGGCGCAAGAACAATTCTAACTCCAGACGCTCGCGCAGCTTCCTTTGCAAGCTGCATCGCCTCCGCGAGGGCTTTTCGCGCGTCTTTGTTCAACATTTTAATCGGCCGATCAAGGTTCGGAAAACTTGAAAAGCCCCACGCTCCTTTGTGAAGAACTCGAATGCCAACGCCGGACTGCACGCCAAATCTCGGCTCTTCCACAACCCCGGCATTCATAAAGATAGTTTCTTGAGTATCGTGCAAGAAAATCCTAACATCGGCGTAATCAACCCCCCGAAATGCTGCCGCGTCAAGAATTGCAATCGCGAGTTTTTGCGCCCTTTCCTGTCGTGCGTCCATGTCGTAAACCTCCTCGTTTTTTCCTCAAATTTCTATTGGAAAAGAACCGTCGTATCTATCATCGCAATGTAGCATATGGCTTGACGCGCCGCAACTCGCGCTGGATGTTTTACTGATAGGGGCTGAAATGGTAAAATTTGGACATGGAAACAGAAGGAGAAGTCATCACTAGCAAAGCGGTGCGCCAGGTGTTGAGCGACTACTGGCGCCAGTATAAAACATATCCCCGGTACGCAGGGATTGGTTTTTTCTTGCCTGCGTTCGGCTCAATATTAGTTTTATTTGTTCCGCCGCTTATAGTGGCGCAGATTATAAACACTTTTATCGCGCAAGGCCAAATTTCTCTTGATAGTGCCGGCAGGTATATCATGTTATTCGGGGGCTTGTGGCTGCTCGGAGAGGTATTTTGGCGCGTTGGTATGCATTTTCTCGTCAAGCTTGAAGCAAAGGGGCTTGCCAATCTCAATAGAATCGGCTTTCGCCGGCTCCTTGAGCGCGATTACGATTTCTACGCGAATAATTTCGTCGGTTCGCTAACGAAAAAGGGGATATCTTTTGCGCGCGGCTTTGAAATATTTTCTGATACTCTTGTTTTCAATGTTACGACAAACATTTTTCCCATACTCTTTGCGATGGTGGTTTTATGGCGTTATTCGCCTTGGATTCCGCTCATTTTAGTTTTTTGGATAGTGCTTGCGGTCGTAGTCGCAATCCCCATTATTCGTCGCCGGTCCCGCCTTGTCGCGCTTCGCCATGACGCGGGGAGCAAGTTGGCCGGCCGGTTGTCCGATGCCGCAACAAACGCGATGGCGATTAAGTCCTTCTCTAAAGAGGGACAAGAGCGTGATACATATGGCGAGTATGTCGATGACGCTGCGGCAAAATTTAAAAAAGCCGCGGATTATCAGAACTTGAGGTTTGATATCTCGATATCCCCTATTTTCGTGGCAAGCAATGTTGTCGGCCTAATTTCCGCCATCTTCTTTACGCAGCAGCTCGGCTTGGAGGCCGGGGTCATAGTCGTTGTCTCTTCCTATTACTTTCTAATTACGCGTGTTTTTTGGGAGATTTCGCGAACGTATAGAAACATCGAGTCGTCTATAAGCGAAGCGGCGGAGTTTACCCAACTCTTTGTGGATCCGCCGGCAGTCCGGGACGTACCGGGCGCGTTGCGTCTCAAGGTATCCAGCGCTAACATTAAATTCAGTAATGTAGATTTCAGATACAATGTGGGCCAGGATGGGGAGCACGCATTCTTATACGATTTCAGTTTGGATATCAAGGGTAACCAGAGGGTTGGCCTTGTGGGGCCAAGCGGCGGCGGGAAAACTACTATTACGAAACTTCTCTTGAGGTTTGTTAATCTGCAATCGGGCAGCATCACAATCGACGGCCAGGATATAAGCCGCGTGACTCAATCGTCTTTGCGCGGGGCGATTGCCTATGTGCCGCAAGAGCCGCTGTTGTTTCACCGTTCGGTGTTTGAAAACATAGCGTACGCGAACGAAAAAGCCACAAAAGAAGATGTGATAAAAGCGGCAAAGATCGCCCACGCAGACGAGTTTATCTCGCGCCTTCCGCAGGGCTACGAGACGCTGGTCGGAGAGCGTGGCATCAAGCTAAGCGGCGGGCAGAGGCAGCGCGTCGCCATCGCTCGCGCCCTGCTCAAGGAAGCTCCCATATTGGTGCTGGATGAAGCGACAAGCTCGCTTGACTCGGAATCCGAAAAATATATTCAAGATGGTTTGTGGGAGCTGATGAAAGATAAAACCGCCCTTGTCATTGCGCATCGTCTCTCCACAATAAAGCACCTAGATAGAATCATTGTCTTGGACAAAGGCAAAATTATCCAAGACGGTACCCACGAAGAGCTCGTCAAACAAAAGGGCCTTTATGCCACCCTCTGGGGCTACCAATCCGGCGAAGGATATTCCATTGACACAGGATTTTAGTTTTTGGTATTATATGCTCACTATATGAAGGTAACACTTTCGGTAATTAAAGCGGATGTCGGCAGTATCGGCGGCCATACGAGGCCATCCCTCAAAATGATAGATACTGTCGAGGATATGCTTAAGGCAGAAGTGGGGAAGCTCCTCATTGATGTTCACGTTGATTTCACGGGAGATGATATTAAGCTGGTCATGACTCATGGGCATGGCGAGGGCGCGAAAAAAGTTCATAAGTTGGCATGGGATGCTTTCAAGGCGGCAACGGCTGTCGCGCAGGAAGAGGGATGTTATGGCGCGGGACAGGATCTCCTTGTGGACGCGCCAAGCGGTAATTTGCGCGGCGCTGGTCCCGGAGTCGCGGAAATTGAATTTGAGCTTAATCCCATCGGAAATTATCGCCCCGCGGAAGCGTTTTTAATTTTTGCCGCGGACAAATGCGGACCCGGGGCGTTTAACCTGCCTTTATATCTCGCTTTTTGCGACGTAATGCATAACGGCGGACTACTTCTGAACCCAAAAATGCGCGCGGGATTTACCTTTACTGTTATAGACATGGATCATACGGCAAGGACATCTGATAGAATAATTAACTTTGACGTGCCGGAGCATGTCTGGGAAGTAGCGGTGTTACTCCAAAATCCGGATAGATACGCGGTTGAGTTTATCCATTCGCGCTATAAGAGTCACGAGAAGATCGCGGCGGTTTCTGCTACGCGCCTGCACAATATTGCCGGCAAGTACACGGGCAAAGATGACCCTGTTGTTGTTGTCAGAACCCAGGGAATATTTCCCGCCCCAGAGGAGCTTGTAGAGCCCTACTTAATAGCGCACTATGTTACGGGTGACGCGCGCGGTTCCCATGTTATGCCGTTTTTTCCAACAAAAATTAATACGCCGGTAACTGGGCCATACTGCCATCCTCTCGTAAGTTGCCTGGCATTCTCCATGAACTCCGCAGGCAAGTTTTCTCATGGCGTGGTAGATATGTTTGAAGGGCATGAATGGGATGAGGTGCGGCGCCGTTCCCAGGAAAAGGCGCTTGAGATGCGCAAGCAGGGTTTTTTTGGGGCCGCGATGGCATCCGAAGAAGAGATCGCGTATACGGGCATGGTTGAAGCGCGTAAAGCGCTAGACAAGCGCTTCAAGATACGGAAAGAAAATAAACTAAAGTAAAATTAAATATGAAAAAATATGAAGATTGATAGGTATGCTTTTCAAAAAATTGCTTTAACTTTGGGCATAATCATTGTGCTTAATCTCTTGTTCAACTACGCGATTTATGCGTTTTACACATCCCCGAAATATGACGATTTTTGTACGGCAGAAACCCGCAAGTATTACGATAGCGAAAAATCTTGCGAGGCAATAGGGGGGGAGTGGGTGGCATACGAGCAGGGGCCGTATGGGCCATATGGGCCGTATCCAAGACCAGTCAAAGCAATCGCGGGCACAGGCGAGGAGATAACGGAACCAACAGAATATTGTAATGCGTCGGCGACCTGCAGGAAGGAATATGATGAAGTCCACAATCTTTATAATCGTAATGTATTTATCGTGCTCGTCTCGCTCGGCGCCGTTTCTCTTATCGCCGGATTCTTCTTTGTCTCGGTCTCGGCAGTTTCTTACGGCCTCTTGTTCGGGGGATTGCTCTCTATACTTATCGGCAACGTGCGATACTGGTCTGGCATGAACGAGTATCTGCGCCTCGTGGTTCTCGCTGTTGTCCTTCTGTCTTTAATCTGGATCGGCTACCGCAAGCTAAAAAATAAATAACAGTACAGGCAAGTTGTGGCCGATAGCTGGCAATGAAAGGCCCAATATTAATCTATGATGGCGATTGCGGATTTTGTATTTTTTGGGTTGAACGGTGGAAGAAGATGACAAGAGGTCGCGTTGAATATACCCCATATCAAGAAGCCGCAAAACGTTTTCCGCAAATCCCGGCTCAAGATTTTCCGAAGGCCATTAAGTTCATACTTCCAAACGGCAGGGTATTTAGCGGCGCACATGCCATTCTCCGGGCGCTTGCGGTTGTGCCGGAGAAAAGATGGATGCTTTGGATATATAGAAAAATTCCTGGCGCTGGGATTTTCGCGGAACTATTCTATATGTTTGTGGCAGGAAATCGGGGATTTTTTTCATTGCTTACGCGGTTATTTTTGGTACAAAGTCCTCACTCGCATATTCTTACCCGTTGGCTTTTCCTTAAAGTGCTTGGCATTGTCTACTTTGTCGCTTTTATTTCTTTCGCGGTGCAGACCTCCGGACTTATCGGAAGCGGCGGCATTCTTCCCGCGGAGAATTTTTTGGGGGTCCTGGCAAAAACATTCGGCCCGACAAGTTTTTGGTCGTTTCCAACACTGGCATGGTTTAATGTCAGCGATGGGTTCTTGCAGTTTATGGGATTTGGAGGAGCGTTTCTTTCGCTGTTGCTTATTTTCGGAATAGCTATCACCCCAATACTTGTGCTTCTTTGGGTTTTTTACCTTTCGCTTTTTACAGTCGGGCAGGTTTTTATGTCGTACCAGTGGGATATTTTGCTTTTGGAAGTCGGGTTTTTGGCAATTTTTTTAGACAGCGGATCTTCTATTGTAATATGGCTGTTTCGCTGGCTTTTATTTAGGTTTATGTTTATATCGGGGGCGGTAAAGCTTCTAAGCGGCGATCCTGTCTGGCGCAATCTTAGTGCCCTTAATTTTCATTATGAAACCCAGCCCCTGCCCAATATTATTTCATGGTACGCGCATCAATTGCCCGAATGGATCCAAAAAACTTCGGCCGGCACGATGTTTTTTATACAACTTGTTCTTCCCTTCCTTATTTTCGCGCCTCGCCGCCTCAGATTTTTCGCGGCGTTCGCGATTATACTTTTGGAGTCGCTGATATTTTTTACAGGCAACTATAATTTTTTCAATATACTTACGATTTCTCTATGTATATTTTTGCTGGACGATACGTTTATTCGCCGGTTTTTCCCTAAAAAATTTGGATTGCGGATTATAAAGATGTATGGGCAAAAACTTGTGGCCGATTCTCTTAGGGGAGTGCTGATTGTTTTTGCTATCATAATTATTTTTATGAGCTCTTCAATAATATTTACGAATTTTTTTGGTGTTTTCCCGTGGCCAGCGGGGCATATTTATAAAATTATCGATCAATTTCATATTGTAAATTCTTATGGTCTGTTCGCCGTAATGACAACTTCAAGGCCCGAGATTTTTATTGAGGGCTCAAATGACGGAGAAACATGGCTCGCGTACGGGTTCAAATATAAGGCCGGGGATTTGAGTCGGCGTCCCAAGTGGGTAGCTCCACATCAGCCGCGGATTGATTGGCAGATGTGGTTTGAGGGGCTGAACGCGGAGAGAAATATGAAGGCCTCGGACGACCCCGCTACTTACCACTACAATATTTGGTTTAAGAATTTTGTTATACGTTTACTTGAAGGATCTCCGGATGTGCTCGCGCTTTTGGATGACAACCCTTTTACTGACGCGCCGCCCAAATACATAAGAGCGGTGGTGTATAATTACCATTTCACTAATTTCGCGGAGCGAAAAGAAACAGGGAATTGGTGGAAACGGGAATATAAGGGAGCGTATTTGTCTCCAGTTGCGCTGGAATAAAATTCAAAGATGTGATATCTTATTTTGAACTCGTACCTTTACAAGGAGGTTTAAAATGGGCAAGCGCATACCTCTAATTGTTATCACGGGCGGGCCATGCGGCGGTAAAACAACGGCAATGGAAGAAATTCCAAAGAGATTGCGAGATATGGGCTACAGGGTAATAATATCCCGCGAAGTGGCGACAGATTTTTTTACGGGCGGGATACCCGATATCGCAAGAATCGCCAAAGAGGATCCGGAAATGTATCTTAAAATACAGGAGCAAATACTTCTTGAGATAATATTTAAGTTAAGGACGCGGCGGAATCTCGCGAATATTTTGGGCGGCGAAAAGACAGTGTTGCTTCTTGACCGGGGCCCAATGGATGCGTCAGCATATATGCCGCAAGAACAATTCTTCGCGGCCCTGAAGAAAAATAGTTTGAATGTATATGACGCGCGGGATAGCTTTGACGGCGTCGTCCACCTTGTTAGCGCGGCTGACGGCGCAGAAGAATTTTATACACTTGCCAACAATGAGGCGCGCAGGGAAACTCCCATAAAAGCCCGGTTTGTTGACAAAGAGGTGCAATGGGCTTGGGTCGGCGTACCGCATTTCAAGATCATAGACAACTCAACTGATTTTGACGGAAAACTTGAGCGGTTGTTTCGGGCGATATTGGGGATTTTGGGCGAACCAAAACCGCTTGAAATAGAACGAAAGTTTTTATTGGCGAGAAAGCCCGATTTTAAAAGTTACCCGCTGTGGCGGGCAGAAAAACTTTTTATTGAGCAGATGTATGTTGCCCATCCCGATCTTGGTGAGTTGCGAATCAGAAAAAGAAGCACGGTAAAGTTCGGCCGAGGGCGAAGTCAGGGAGATTCTACAAGTTATTACAAGACGAGAAAAGTTGATATTTCGCCTGCGATAAGGCGCGAAGACGAAGAATATATAACATGGAACGATTACGAGCACCTAAAAGCGTTCAAGGATTTTAACAGGCAAGTCATTCGGAAACATCGCTACTGTTTTGTTTATAAAAACCAATACTTTGAGCTCGATGTACTTATATCGCCAGAGCGGGCAAAGGGTCTTTGTCTATTGGAAATAGAGCTTGTCAATGAAAAAGATCCCGTAGATCTACCATCCTTTCTTGCTATAGAAAGAGAAGTGACAGATGA
>JBASTI010000101.1:0-2908 GCA_049274815.1 Candidatus Spechtbacterales bacterium
CCCATGATGCAAATCCTCTACATTTTGAAACTGTTTTTCTTCTTCCGCGACAAACTCACGCAACTTTTCCGGGCCAACCCCCTCTTTTTTTATTTCCGAAAAAGTACGGAGCAGTGGCGTAACATACATAAAATTATCGCCGAAAGGCTTGAGCAATTTGAAATTTCCCTCCCGTATCACCCCCTCCAAAATCTGCATCAGAGTTATTTCGTCAATAACGTTCTTGTTAAAAAACTGCGGGAATTCGTCGGGATTGTCTTGGATTATCTCATTACAAAAAGCATGAAACGTATGGAGGGGAATATAATACGCCTTGGGACCTAAAATCTCCACAAGGCGTTTGCGCATTGCCGAAACTCCGCTCTCTGTAAAAGTAAGCGCCAAAATTTCCTCGGGCTTGGCCTTTTCTTGGATTAAAATATTCGCAATCCGCAACGTCAATACCTGCGTCTTGCCCGTACCGGGCCCAGCCGCCACCATTACCGGCCCCTCCAAGGTATCCACGGCCTCTTTTTGCTCGGGATTGAGCTTATTGTAAAAATTTTGAAAAACTGTATTTTCCATTTTCCATTATTATACTTTCATATTACACTTTCGCGCTCTTTCTGCAAAATAAAAGCGGCTATATGTAGCCGCACAATTTCTAAAATGCGATAGCTTGAAGCCGAATTGATTTTTCGTACACATATCCTCGCGCTTCAAGAAGGGAACGTTGCGATTTCGTATGGCCACATCCAAATTTAATTCCTACAAATTCCGGCCTTCGTTCTTCAACAAGACGATCGAATTCTACGAAGCAGGATGCGTCTCTTGGGAAAACGAGTATTTCCTTAACTGGCACTTCGAACTCGTCTCCGTCTGTCAGTCTCTCTGCCTCCTGTAACTCACTTTTCCTAAAGTCATCACGCGCGATACGCTCGATAACATCCCGAAAATACGCAACAATTCGTTCTTTAACGAGAATAGAAATATCTCGCCAACGTTCCTTCAAATCTTCATCATATGTTTCGCGTATTTTAGACCGCGCCGAAACGAGAAGATCCACATTCACCCAATGAGGCAGGCTATATTCATTTTGCAATGCGTCGTTCTCGTCACAAAGACCCAACATATATGCAAGCCCCGTGGGTCCATACATTACTGCAGAATAAAATGCGTCCTCAATGGAAACAGAAAAAATTTGCTCTTTAATCCAGGCAATTCTTTCATGCCTCTGTACTTGTCCTAAAGTGAAGTGCTCGGAAAGAACGAGATCGCAGGGAGACAAAATTTTTCTTATCTGCTCATAAAATATTGCATCTGCAACGTGGCACGTTCCCGTCAATACGACCCTTCGGCCTTGATCGGGATGAAAATAATAATGAGCAAATGTATATGTACCCGAAGGATCAACGATATATTCTCTACCGTCGTACATTCGATACTCCTTACGTAGAATGTATATTTCATACCATAATAACTTCAGAATAACAAGACACTGTCAAAAACGACAAATAATAAATCTGCAAAATAAAAACGGCCTAGATTGAGCAAGGCCGCTATGGTCTATGATCTTCAAGATGTCTACAACTAAAGCAGAGTCGGCGTTTTGGGAAAAAAATATCGGAAAGAGAGTAATCGTGCATTGAATTATGAAAATCAAGAAACTTTTTACAGTTTTTGCATCGCAAGGATTTCAGGAACCGTATCAGCAAAATTACAAAAGGAACGCAGAGAACAACAGCTAGTATAATCTTTTGCATCGTGTCCCCTTCCATATCAACGCCTCCACATCCGATTTTTATTCAAGCTTCATTTCAAAGTTAAGGTACTTATTCCAGTATTCAAAAAGTTTTTTGGTGGCGACCACATCATCCATGCAGTAGCGGGCAATCTCTTCGTAACGGCCGTCTCTGAAGGCCTGGGGCACTTCTTCCCCGCTCATGCCGCCTTCTTTCGGACTTTCAATATTAAATGCCTTTGTGACAAAATGAAGTTTCGGCAGGCGGCGCACCGCGCCATAAAAGGTAAGCTGATCAGAAAGATCTATATGCTGTGTTCCAAATTTCTGCCCCGAAAGATAGCGATTGGGCATGATATTGCGCGAGGGTTTTATGCTATGCACGGCAGAGCGGATCATTAAAAAAGGCGCGTCAAACGCGCGGCCGTTAAATGTAACAAATGTATAATAATTCCTCGCAACTTCCCAGAATTTTTCCAGAATTTCTTTTTCAGAACCCACGCGGTAGTGAACGCCGTTATCTTCAAAGTCTTTTGCTTTCTCGTCGTTATCCGCGCGAAAATATACCGCGCCCATTTCCTGACCGTCCCGTATTCCAATCGCGACAATCTCTCCTAGAAACGGCGAAAACGGCAGGCCCCTTTTAATCTGCTCCAATTCCCTTTCCACTTGCTCGTCGGTCTCCGCATCTCGCTCCGCCCACTGCCGAAAATACCCCTTCGTCGTTTCATCAAGCTCGTCATAATTTTTCCCGGTTGTTTCAATATCAAAGACGAGGTAGGACATATAAAAATTGTAGCATGACATGAAAAAAAACAAAATAAAAAAGCGGCCATTTTGTAGGCCGCTATGAGATCCAGGCTATTATTTGCCACCGAGAACTTCTGGACCCAGGATAAACTGCTGACCCGAAGGAAGAACCACCACCTTAATGTCGTCCCCCAACTTCTGGACCAGAGAGTACCGGATCACGTTATCAGTTAGGGTCTTATTCACTGTTTCGTTCGCTTGAGCTTGGGCTTTGGCTACGGTAAGCAATGCTTGCGCTTCTCCTTCTGCGCGCAGAACTGCTGCCCTTTTTTGACCTTCTGCTTCAGCGACATTCGCAAAGGCTCTTCCTTCTGCAGATTGTTTTGCCTGACGGGCTTCCACTTCGATTCTTCGAAGGTCATTTTCTGCCGTCAGTGC
>JBASTI010000102.1:0-5474 GCA_049274815.1 Candidatus Spechtbacterales bacterium
ACAATCGCTCGTCCCGATCCTACAACCCTTATATCAGAAGGGTCTTCGGGCGACACCCATACGCTCTGAAAAATTGGGAACCGCTGTTCCATTTCGTTCGGAAGGCAGCTTTCCTTCAAAAAACAAAGATCAAAAGTGAAGTCGTATTCTCCGTTTATAAGCGCCGCAATCAAACGTTCTTTGAGCGCGGGGTCCGCTTCCACGGCGACCCCTTCGCTTGCGTGTGTTGGCACGACAAGCCCAGTACTATCTTTAACAAACCGAAGTATCTCTTCTATCCCCAATACGCGCGCTTGGGTCTCCTTGCCTTCGCCTTGGCGCGAACCAATGAGCATTCCGATAAGGACTGGCGTCCCGCATTTAAGCGCAAACACATCGGCGCCGGCGTCGCCATCAGTCACAGACGCGTTTATGGCCACAGCAGAACTCTCTCGGTAAATT
Organism: Candidatus Spechtbacterales bacterium; assembly: GCA_049274815.1. Classification (GTDB taxonomy): domain Bacteria; phylum Patescibacteriota; class Minisyncoccia; order Spechtbacterales; family HO2-43-30; genus JBASTI01. Next base: position 442 of record JBASTI010000102.1, read on the forward strand.
GCCGATATGGACCCCCTTTTAAGTGTCTTTGTGTTCGCCACCATTTTCTCTCCATAAAAAACCAGCTGTTGATGGGGTGCGAGATTTTTAAAGCTTTGAATTGTAAGTGGCGTAATCTTGGGGAATGGGTGGTCGGGATTGGACCTTCTCTCAAATACTTCAAGGGCAAGTTTTTCGTCGGAACCCCTGCTTCCTTTGAGAACTTCGTAATCCTGAGCGCCGTCCGGCCGCATGCCAAAATTAAGTATCACGCCCCTTTGGGCAACATTTTCTACATACTCCACTTCGAGTACATATATTTGTGTTTCAAGAGGGATGGCATCAACCGAAACCGGCGGAAATAAGTTGCTCCAAATTTTCTTGGCGAACGCTTCGGAGTCACGATCCAAAGCGCGGGATTGCTCTTTGCTTTTGGCTACTATCTCCTTAAATAAAAGATCTATTTTTTCTTGGGGGGAAAGTAGTTCGTACCCTTGAGGGAAAATCATCTTTCGTTCCTCTGCCGATAATGACCCGGGAGAAACAGCGCGAGCGGCGGACGATTCGCTTATATAAGAAGGGCCGAAAACAAAATTACCGAGCAATGTAGCTTTAGCGGCTGCTCCGAACACAAGGGAGACTTTCCCGTCGTGATCCAGGAGCGCGGATTGAATCCGAGGGAATGTGGATTGCGCGGCGTTTGGGGTAGCAAGTAAAAATGGCGTGAAGGCTTCATCACTAGAATCACCTTCACAGTATGCGGAAATAAAATCTTCTTTTTTGAAAAACCCCTTCGGCTCGGGAGTTGCGGGAGCTACCGGTATCACAGTAGATGTGGGGCTAGGAACGGGCGTTGCGATAGAGACAATTTTCGGCGCGCGCGTTGGCGCGGGTGTAACTGTGAGAATATCTGGAGATCCACAAGCAATCACAAATAGGAATATTATTGCGAAAATAGCCAAAAATAACTTTCGTATCCGCATAACAATCACTCCTTCTATCGCATGGGGTTTGATTTTTAAGGGACAATTTTTCTGATTGCATTCTACATTTATTTAATCCCGTGGTCAACTAATCCGTCAAAATAAAAGACCCGATTAAAATCGGGTCCGGCGCGTCTTTAACGAATAATCGGCTTAAACTCCGGGATAGTTCTATCGCCGGGAATAACTCCGATCTGCTCCGTTACAATAGCTATTTTTAAAATGTCCTTCGCGCTCAACTCCTCGCTCCGCAAAGTTTTGATGTCTGCCGCCTCGAACGCATACGACCATGTAGTAAGCTGTGTTGGGGCATTCCCCTTGAACTCGTAGACAACGATCTCTAGATTGGTCGGGTTTATAACCCTCGCGGTCTCTTGGGCAATATACGCGATAACACTTGCGGCTTCAGCGCCTACCGGCTCCTTGTCTCTTTTGGGTCTCCTCTTATTCAAGTCAGAACGATCTACAAGAGAATCTCCCGCAATATACCTCCGCCTAATTTGTTTTACCTCCGCGAGAGACAAAATCTCTATCGTGTCCCATTCCTTTTTCCCCGCGTGTATCTCTTTGAGTATCCCGATGTCCCCGGCTTCAAATACATATGCCATTTCCGGCCCCTGTTCATTGTCGCCGGAAAAATCGGTCGCCACTATATTCAGTTCTCCGGGCTTTTGCAAAAGCTGCGCGAGATCAATGGCGATCATAGCAATGATTGATTTTTGTCTTGACTCCACAGCCGAAATATTTCTCGAGAAAACCGCAAGGTCGGGCGTTGTCTGAAAAAGTTTTTCCGCGAAACTAAAATGTATCAAAATGTCTACCCTGTCCAAAACAAGCGTGCCGTCTTTTTCCTTGAAATCATACCAGGCTTTAATTTTGTATTCTCTCTCCAGATTCGCCGCTTCCGCATTCCGATATTCAAGTAGGGCGGTCAGGTTCGCGTAGACATCCTTGCCCTCTACCGTAAGACGCCCCTTATCAGAAACGCTAATTCCCAAATCTCGCGCAAGCACTGTAAGATCCACTGGTGTCGCAAAATCATCGGAGCTCACCTGAATACGAAAACCCACAGTGTCGGCGTACCCAGCGCTGCCCGTAGAACCGGCATACAATCCAGAAACCTTATAAACCAAAGGATCGCCTTGATCTCGTTTGTTCTTTGCCTCGGTGTTGAAATAAGTAAGCAGCCGCAAAAATTGAATATCAGCGCTACCTTCCACTAGAAGATGCCCTTTCTCGTCTTTCGTTATCCCCATATCTTTTGCAACTTTTTCAAGATATGTTTCTTTTGGGACTTGAGCGTTTTCGATAGACGCGGGACTCGGAGTAGCAAAACGTTCAATATCGGGGCTACTGGAACACGAGGTAAATTGTATTGTAAAAGTGCTCAAAAGAACCGCCAGCACAAAAATCTTTATCGGTGCTTTCATCTAACAATACCTCCGGGCTCATACTATCCTCACCGTAAGATACCCCCTTTTTTTAAAAAAGTAAATAAACAGGCCCACACATGGTGGGCCTATAAAATTACGCGCCGGCGGTTCGCCTCTCCAAAAGTTCTTTTGGTATAATTTCTTCCAACTGGGCGCGGGTAAGCGTTTTTTCTGCCCTAAGCTTTTCTACAACATCTTCAAGAACTTTTTTGCCCTCGATACCCGCGAAGAAATCGCGCATTTCTTTTTCACATTCCTTCAAAATCGCCTGAACTCGTTTTTCACCTTCTTGAGCCAATATGCTTTGATGGCCGCCAAACTGCCCAAGGGATTGCGAAGGATGAGCGTTCTTAATCGCAACAGGACCGATTTCTTCATCCATGCCTTCAAATACTATCCGGCTCGCAAACTCTGTTGCGTTTTCTACATCTTTCTTGGCTGCCGTAGAAGACTCGCCGTAAAGCGCCATTTCAACGGCGTGCCCCGCGAGGAATACCTTTATTCTTGTCAACATACGGGTCTTGTTTTCAACATGATATTCTCTTTCGGCAAGAGGAAACGCATGTCCCAGCATTGTGCTGTGAGTTCGCATAGTGACATATTCGGAAGGGTCGCTCTCCGGAAGCACAAGCGAGGCAATCGCATGCGCGCTTTCATGGTACGAAATTTTTTTACGTTCCGCATCTAAAAGATCAACAACAGTTTCGGGGCCAAAAAGAACAAACTCCCAGGCCTCAAGAATATTTTTCTGATGCACCTGCTTTCCGTCGCCCTCTTCCACCCCTTTTATTCTTGCTTCATTGGCAAGAGTAGCAAGGCCGGCGCCCGACCACCCGCGAGTTCGGCGAGCCACTTCGGTAAGGTCCACGTCGTCCGCAATAAGCTTGGGGTCGGGATTAATAAGATGCACTCCCAGTATTGCCGCTCTTCCTTTTGCGTCTGGCGCTGGTACATAAACGTGTCTATCAAAACGCCCGGGGCGGATAAGCGCGGAGTCCAATGATTCCACCAGGTTTGTTGTTCCAAAAACAATAACCGGAATATCTTCATTTGAAAGACGGTCTAAGATGCTATTTAGTTTGTTCACCAAAGCATCGCGCTCCTTCCCTGCGCCCCCAAAATCAGCTCCGCCCCTCTTGGAACCCGCGGAATCTATCTCGTCAACAATCACGATTGAGGGAGCGTTGCGTATCGCATGCTCAAAAAGACTCTCTGCTCGCGCCGCGCCGACGCCGACAAACGCAAAATGGAAGTCAGACCCGCTTATCTTAAAAGTCGGAACCCCCGTTTCTCCGGCGACAGCTCGCGCAACAAGGGTCTTGCCCACACCGGGCGGGCCATGAAGCAAAACACCTTTAGGTATTTTTGCGAGAAGCGCTTTATACCTTTTAGGATCGCTAAGGTAATTTGTATATGACTTAAGACTTTCAATTACAGGATCTATCCCCGCGACATCTTTGAATGTTACCGTTTCTCCCAGTAACCTCTTGGAGGCGCGGAGAGTTGAGAGCTCTTCTCCCATGGTCCGCATACCGCCGCCGATAAAAATCCACATGAGGAAAAAGACGGGAACTGTCATTGCAACGCCCTGAAGAGTTTGCATGAGAATATTGCCGAGCGGAAAACTATCCTGGAGCTCTACGTTATGGCCGCGCTGATCAAGCCAGTCCTGGGGCGAGGCAAAGGGTATAGAGGGAGGAGCCTCTTCAAACCATGTCCATTTTTTCAGACCGTCATTAAGATCTATAAAGAAAGCGATTTGGCGGGGATTCCCCATGATCTTTTCTTTTTTCTTCAGGATTATATATTCGCCAATTTTCTTGTTTACGACAGCACTCTTAAATTCAGAATATGTAAGCGACGGCTCCTTGGGATCGGCATCTATGAGCTTGAGAACAAGTACCGTCAAGCCCGTAAGCATAAAAAAAATCACAGCTGACACGATCACTATTGCCATGGTTTTGGGCACTTTTCGCAAGGGGCTGTGCCTCGCTATCCAGTCAAACTTGCGTGATAATTTAAACTGATGCCAAGCCCACCAAACAAACATTGCCGAAGCGGTCCAGATACCTACCTGTTCAATCGCTGAAACAGAAAGCCCGTCCCCAGATAGAAAACTTTTTACTCTTAGGACAAGGATGCCCCCAATTATAATAAGGACAACCCATAAAGGCAGTTTCCACTTGTGCGATTTCATGTGCGGCCTCCTTAGCGGATTTAGAAATCTGATAATTTACATTGTCAAAGGTCTCTATCGCCTGCGTCCTCTTTACACGATACGAGGATGGCTTTTTATAGTAGCATAGTACAAAAAAATAATGCAACACGTTTCTGCTGCAAACGGCAGCCGGCCGCTTGCAATATATGTTTTTTTGAGATATAAATAACCTGCCGATCTTTGACATGCCTTAAGAGGAGGAGCCGATGCACGCGAAAAGGATGCCTATATTTTTACTGGGTGCTCTATCTATTATCCTCATGTTAGTTGCCTGTAAAAGCCCCGCGCTTCCTGGCGAAGGAAAGATAACACCCGTTGCCCCACGAACAGCTCAAATAATTGATTTTAGCATAGAAATACAAAAACCGAATTACCGATTTGGAGTCCCCCTTTCCTGGGATAGCGGATTTGCCGTGCCTC
>JBASTI010000103.1:0-3672 GCA_049274815.1 Candidatus Spechtbacterales bacterium
GCAGTGGTTCGGTCATCGGAGATATTCCCCGCCGAAAAGCGCAGCGCCTGCAATGCCTCACAGAGTTGGAGCACATCATTGGTGTGGATCGCGCCCGTAAGCGCATAGGGAGAGGTGCTATCGCAAAGAGTCAAGACTTCTGTGTCAAAACGGGCTTTGGGCAAAACGCAGATCGTGATCACCGGTCCAAAAATTTCTTCACTCATAGTGCGATAATGCGGATTATTGGTGACAATAATCGTGGGCTCTATGAACCATCCCTTCTTATTTAAAACCGTATTGCCTTTTAGTATCATCGCAACACCCTTACCGTGGTCGGCATAGGATTGGCTGATATATCCTGCAACTTTTTCGTATTCCCGTTCGTTAATAATAGCCCCCAAATAATTTCTGAAGTCCGCGACATCCCCTACTTTGATAGTGTCAAGAAAAGTCCAAAGATGAGGCGTCACTTTCGCGAACATCTCATCGGTCATGTAGACACGCGAGGTAGATGAACACTTTCTGCCCTGCGCACCAAATCCTCCGACTACCAGAGCGGTCGCGGTTTGAAGCGGGTCGTAATCATCGTAAACCACAATGGGGTCTTTACCGCCTGTCTCTCCTACGAGTACAGGGAAGTTCCTATATTTATCCACATTCTGGCCAACGCGTCTCCACAGCTCGCTAAAGGTCTCCGTGCCGCCGGTAAAATGGATTCCCGAAAGCATGGGGTGCTCGAGCAGTATGTCTCCAATCATTTTCGAGTTGCCATGAAGCACCGAAAGAACATCGGTAGGAAGTCCCGCCTCGTGGAGGATTTTCAAAAAAAGATGGAAGGAATACACCACATCCGAAGAGGGCTTCGCGATCACCACATTACCCATTATAAGAGGCGCTGCGCAAAGATTTCCGTTAATGGCGATGAAGTTGTTGGGCGATGCCGAGAAGACGAACCCCTCAAGCGGCAGATAATCGAGGAGGTTGAAGGTATCCTGATTGCTATCAGGCTGCTCGGCGTAGATCTGCGATGCGTAGTACACATTAAAATTCAAGAAATCAATGAGCTCTTGAACATCAATAAACGCCTCGTATGGATTCTTCGAATAGTCTTCCATCACAGCCGCGACCATTTTGATCAAGTACTTGGTTTCCAGCAGCCGCGCGGTTTTCCTGAAAATATGCAAACGCATGAACCAGGGAATTTGCGACCACCGCTCCCGCGCATTAAGAACCGTCTCTACGGCCCTATGAACATGCTCTTCCGTGACAGTACTGAACATAGCAAGATGACGATGGAAATCATGGGGAACTATACAGGGCTCCTCTTCTTTGGAGTACACTGGTCCGTTTATCCACAAGGGAAGCGTCGGGACCTCTTTTATGAGGCGGATTCTCTCAATTTCTGCTAGCAGCAATTCCCTCTCTTTGGTTCCATTGGCAAAACTCACCATTGGAGAATTGTCGGGCTTTGGAATTTTCGGAAGTGCGTTTACCATAAGCGCCATAATCATTCCTCCTTAGTTTATTTTAGAGATTCGAAAAACAACCGCCGCATCATCGCGGCCCTGCGCAAACCGTAGCCAAACCATGACAAATCAAACCTGCTTCTGACATACGGCATATATACCCTTACATCCTGGCCCTCCTCTAACAGTTTTTTCCGAAAACCTCTGCCGCGTGGACCATAAAGCGTCTGAATAGTAGGCCTATACGGCCTTACGTAGGATTTCGGGTGTAGCCGAGCTGCGTGCTCGGGGATGCTCTCGTCGCGCATTGTCGCGATGTATGGGACTTGCCCTTCCACCGAATAATTTCTTTCCACAATTTTCCAGTACTGGCGCATAATGTCGTCTGTGTCCTTGAGCACTACTCCGTCTGCTTCGTCATAAACTCCAGCTCCCTTCACTACGCGCAACTGCTTGTCCCAAAGCCCGTACTCGCCCATAAGCTCCATGATGTCCGCAAGGTGCGCCTGCACGCACTGGCGGACGAAATTGCGATGCGGAAATCTACTTGCGAATTCGCTAAAAATCTCGAAGGTATCGGGTATGACCGAGCGCATTTCCGCGTCAAATTCAACCTCTATGCCGTGCGCCATTGCGCAATTTATAATCTGCTCGGCAGTTTTATGGAAAAATCCTTTTGATATATAAAGTCCGTAAAGTGTAGGTTTTATCACGACATTGCCGCTACTGGATTTATCCATCTTTTTTATAAGCCGCAAAGTCGCCCGAAGAGATTGCTCAACGGTTTTTCTATCCTTAATATGCTCGCCCAAAAGACTGTATGTCACCTTGTATCCCTGCTTCTTAAGCGCAGCACCCTTCTTGAGCGCTCCTTCAACGCTCCATCCGCCGACAAAAAACGGCCCGATTATTAAGCAGCCGATAGCATCGGCTACGCCAACTAAACGCTTGCCGGTACTCATCTCGCCACCTCCTTGTCAAAGTGCTTACGATTTCCCCCTTTTATACCAAATATTGCCCATTTTTGCAATATATTGTATTATCGGGAGAACCTTGACAATCAAATATTTGGCATATGGAGGATTTTATGCAGATCGGCTGTGTTCCGGAAATAATGCAGGATGAGTCAAGGGTCGGTTTGCGCCCTGATAACTTAGGCGTTGCCGAGATATTGGCACTTGGAGCAACCAACGCGGTTCGCATAGCGAAATCCGCAGGAGAAAAGAGCGGTTTTCTGGACGCGGAATATGAACGCCAAGGCGCGTTGATTTTACCCCATATAGACGTGTGGCGACACTCCGAGCTTATCGTAAAAGTAAAACAACCGCTCGAAGACGAGTATCCATATTTACGGGACGATCAAATGCTTATTTGCTTCCCGCATCTGGCTGACAATCCTTCGTTCTTGGATATATCGCTTAAAAAAAGGTTAACAATAATTGCCTACGAGACGATTCGCCTTGAAAATGGTTATCACCATATCCTTGCTGAAATGTCCAAAATAGCTGGCAGAAAAGCTCTTTTTGACTGCACGAACCTTTTAATGAGCAAAAATGGCATGATGCTGGGGCCGAGTTCAGAAATTTTGATACTTGGCCTTGGAAACGCAGGCGTCGCGGCGGCAGAACTTGTCGTTGCCGCTAACCCTAAATTCCTGTATTTACTAGATAAAAATCCGGAAAAATTCGAGCCGCTTAAAGCACGCTTTTATCAGCGCCTTTCTCCTCACAACCTCTGGTTCATGAAATACGACCAAGATGATCCGGCTCACCAATACAGATTGGCAACAATCCTCACGCATATTGATCTTCTTATCACGGCTACATATATTGATGGGGAGCTACAAACAAAGGCCGTGCCGGAGTGGATGGAAAAAGGCATGAAATCCGGGTCTGTTACAGCGGATATTTCCGTAGACCAAGGCGGAGCTATGGAAACATCTGATTACCATAAACAAACCGGCAAACAAATCTTCAGAAAGCATGGCGTGTGGCACTACTGCGTGCCAAACATACCGGGACGTGTCCCCCGCGACTCAACGCCCGCGCTTACCCGCGAAACATTCCCTTATATCGCAGAACTCGCCGAAAAAGGATTCAAGCGAGCCGTGCTTGAAAATCCTGCGCTTGCAAGGGGCGTCAACACCCACAAGGGCTGGATTACTCACGAGGGGCTTGCGAGATCCATAGGACGAACAATGGATTACAAACCGCTTGAGGAGGTG